>CAYHEK010000007.1:0-33236 GCA_964355545.1 uncultured Thermotogae bacterium
CAAACCAAAGAGGGCAAAACGTCGAAGGGTGCTCGGGGGCTTCATGGTCAGTTCCTTCCTCCCCTAGGATCGCACCCTCAGGCGAGAAGGGCGGTCGTGGGCGTAAAGACGAACGGGACGGTTGGTTACCTCGAGGGAAGACAAAGGTCCTCTTCGCTAAGCGAAGAGGCGGCGCGAGCGGTAGAAGTACTCGCCCGCGGAGGCAAGGGAAAGGGCGACCGCGAGGTAGAGGCAGACACTTTGGGCGATCCCGCCTGCGCTCCCCCAGGCAAAGTAGCGATTGGTGAGGACAACGAGAACGAGGCCGATCTGGGAGATCGTCTTCAGCTTCCCGGAGAGGCTCGCCGCGACGACCTCGCCTTGGGCGATGGCGAAGATCCGAAGCCCGGTGACGAGGAACTCACGCGCGACGATGACCATCACCGGCGCGGCCGTGAGCTCGCCCAGTTGGACGAAGGAGACGAGGGCGCCCACGACGAGGAGTTTGTCCGCGATCGGGTCGGCGAACTTGCCGAAGAGGGTCGTCTGCTTGAAGCTTCGCGCGAGGTACCCGTCGACCGCGTCCGAGATCGCGGCGAGCGAGAAGAGGGCGATGGCGAGGGCGGTCCCGATCCTCGTCCCCGATAGAACGAGGAACATGAAAAGCGGGACGCTCGCGATGCGGGCGAGCGTGATCTGGTTTGGGATCGTAAGAAGCATCTCATCCCCTCGGAGGGAAGGTACTCCCTCTTTCTCTCGTTGTCAAGCCAAGTTAGCGCACGGCGGCGACGATCGCCGCGAGAGATCCGCAAGAGAGGGAGGCCCCGCCCACGAGGGCGCCGTCGACGTCCGGCTCGTTCAGGAAGGGCGCGATGTTCTCCGGCGTCACGCTCCCTCCGTAGAGGAGGCGCACCCCCTCCGCAGCCGCTTTTCCGAAGGCGGCCGCGATCGAACGACGGAGGAAGGCGATCGTCTCCTGGGCCGCCTGGGGGGAGGCGGCCTCGCCCGTCCCGATCGCCCACACCGGCTCGTAGGCGATCACGAGCGACTCAACGGCACGGGGCTCGACCCCGCCGAGTCCGGTGACGAGCTGGGAGGTGACCTTCTTCTCCGTCTCCCCGCGCCGGCGCTCGGGGAGCGTCTCTCCCAGGCAGAGGATCGGGGTAAGAGCGCCGTCAAGCGCCGCGCGGAGCTTGCGGTTCACGAGTGAATCGTCCTCGTGAAAGAGAGTCCTCCTCTCCGAGTGTCCGACGAGGACGTAACGACAGCCGCAGGAGGCGAGCATCCCCGCGGAGACCTCGCCGGTGAAGGCCCCTCCCTTCTCACAGGAGAGGTCCTGGCCGCCGAGCGAGACTCCGGTCTCGGCGAGGAGGGCGCCGGCACGATCGAGCGACGTGAACGGCGGAAGGAGGACGACCTCCACCTCCTTGTTCTGCGCGACGAGGGGAAGGAAGAAGCGGAGGAAGCTCTCCGTCTCCGCGGGGGTCTTGTTCATCTTCCAGTTCCCCGCAATCAGGCGTCGTCTTGCCATCGTCCCTCCTTCGATTCGCGCGGGATTATATCCTCTATAGACGAATGAGTGGAAAGGAGTTGACATCGAGCGGCCGCTCCCCGTATGATCCCTAAACGAAAGGAGGGAACGAGTATGGTCATTACCATTGCAGCGATCGCGGCTGTTGCCGTCTTCATTCTCCTGAACGCGATCCGCGTCGTGCGCGAGTACGAGCGGGGGGTGATCTTCCGCCTGGGGCGGCTCGTGGGGGCAAAGGGGCCGGGGATCTTCCTCCTCATCCCGATCGTCGACAAGATGGTGAAGATCAGCCTGCGGACGATCACCCTCGACGTCCCGCCGCAGGAAGTGATCACCAAGGACAACGTGACGTCGAACGTCAACGCCGTCCTCTTCTTCCGCGTCGTCGATCCGTGCGCCGCCGTCGTCCAGGTGGAGAACTTCCTCGAGGCGACGCGCCAGATCGCCATGACGACCCTGCGCAGCGTGATCGGCGCCGTCGAACTCGACCAGCTCCTCGCCGAACGGGAGAAGATCAACCTGAAGCTCCAGGAGATCGTGGACGAGCAGACCGACCCGTGGGGGATCAAGGTGAAGGCGATGGAACTGAAGGACGTGAAGATCCCCGCTGACATGCAGCGGGCGATCGCGCGCCAGGCCGAGGCGGAAAGGGAGCGCCGCGCGAAGATCATCAACGCCGAAGGGGAGCTTCAGGCGGCGACGAAGCTCTCCGAGGCGGCGGCGATCATCGACAAGAATCCCGCCGCCCTTCAGCTCCGCTACCTGCAAACGCTCGTCGACATCTCCGCGGAGAACGCCTCGACGATCGTCTTCCCGGTCCCGATTGACTTCTTCCACTTCCTGCAGAAGCGCTCGTCCTAAGGGAACGTCCCGAGGCGGCGTTACGACGCCGTCGTAGTGGGGGCCAGGCCCGCCGGCTGCGAAGCGGCCCTCGCTGTACGTTTGGGGTTGGCGACCGCCCTCGTCGCGATCGACATGCGGCGCTTAACGGGAGCCCGCCTGCGCGACCGGGGCGAGGTGCTCGACCTGCACGAGGCGCGACGCGGCGGCGTGGAAGATCTGGCCGGCGGTGTAGCCTCCCCACACCGGGGTCGTCTTCACCTCGTCGAGGACGATGAGGAAGAGGTACTCCGGCCGGTCGCCGGGGAGGAAGCCGGCGAAGAGAGAGGTGTACTTCCCCGCCACGTACCCCTTCCCGGGGACTGCCTTCTGCGCCGTCCCCGTCTTCCCCGCGACCGCGAACCCCTCGACCTCGGCAAGGGTCCCCGTCCCCCGCTCCACGACCCCACGCAAGAGCCCAAGCATCGTGGCGCAGCTTTCCTCCGAGGCGACGCGCCGCGGGGCGGCCGGCGCATCAGCGAGCGCTGCGTCGTCCCGCACGATCCGCGGGACGACGAGCAGGCCGCCGTTTGCGATGACCGACATCGCCCGCGCGAGCTGGATCCCGGTCACGCCGACGGACTGGCCGATCGCAGTTGAAGCGAGGGAGAGCCCCGACCAGTCCGCGACATCGGTCAGGATCCCGTTCTCCTCTCCCGGAAGGGCTATCCCCGTCTTCTGGCCGAAGCCAAGCTCGACGAGAAACCGGTAGAGTCGCTCCTCGCCCAGCTTCTCCGCGGCGCGGATCATCCCCGTGTTGATCGATTGGGCGATGACCTCCACGAACGGGACCATCCCGTAGGACTTGTTCTCCGAGTTGTGGATCGTGTGGCCGTAGAGGGTGATCCCGTCGTTGCCGTTGAAGCGGTCCTCCGCCCGCACCGCCCCGCAGTCGAGGGCGGCGAGGCCGCTGACCGCCTTGAACGCCGATCCCGGCTCGAAGAGGAAGCTCACCGCGAGGTTCTTCCGCTGCCCAGCGTTCGAGCCTTGAAAGCGGTTGAGGTCGTAGCGGTGGTCCTGCGCCATCGCGAGGACCTCACCGCTCTTGGGGTCGAGGAGGACGATGAAGCCGGCATTAGGCTTAAACCGCGCGCTCCCGCGGTCGATCTCCTCCTCGCAGAGGAGCTGCAAGCGACTGTCGACCGTGAGGTGGAGATCTTCCCCCGGCCTCCCTTTCTCCACTGTCTCCGCGTGGTAGGTGCGGCCGTCCGCGCCCTGCACGACGTGGAGCTTGGCAGGAGCCCCTCCCAGCCAGGAATCGAACAGGACCTCGAGACCCTCGAGGCCCCGCCCGTCCGTCCCCACGAAGCCGATGAGGTTCGAAGCAAGGGCGCCCTGCGGGTAGCACCGCTTCCAGGTGTCGATGAAGATGAGGCCGTAGGCACTCTCTGCCTTCGTCCGCCTCTCGATCGCCCGCGCCGCCTCGAGGCTCACTTTGCGATCGAGCCAGGTGAAGTAGCTCGGGCGGTAGACGAGCTGTTCGAGGGATCGAGCGGGGACCCCAAGCTCCTCGCTCAGGATCTTGACGAGCGTCTCGGGTTTCGTCATGTTGAAGCTGTCGATCGCTATCGCGACCGCCTTCACGTCGAATGCGAGCGAGACGCCGTTCCGGTCGTAGATGGTCCCGCGGCGGGGAGGGACATCGATCGTCCGCTCCTGCATCGCCCGCGCGGCGGCGACCCAGCGGCCGTGCTCCACGACCTGGAGCTGGACGAGACGGGCGACGATGAAAAAGGACAAGAAAGAGAGTAGGAGCGCGAGGGCGCGCATCCGCTTCTCCGTCGTCTCTCTAACGGTCCTCGGTCGCGGGTTCCAGGTGGACATAACGCGTGTTGGCCGGCTCGACCATGTGGAGCGTCGTGCGGGCGATGCGGGAGACTCGCTCAAGTGAGAAGGCCTGCCCGATCTCAAACTCCAAGGAGCGGTTCACCTCCTCGGTTGCGGTGAGCGCCTCCCGCGCGGCCTCCCGTTTTGCCGTGAGATCGAGGATCAGGGCACCCTGCCAGAGATAGAAGAGACAGAGTCCGGTCACGGCGAGGGCCACGAGGAGCGTGACCCCGCTCGTCGCGGGCCAATGGACGGCTGGTGCCGGCCAACCGCGCCGCGTCCGCCCAAGCGAAAAACCGATCCCCCCTCTCCTTCGGCGTCGCATCCCCCGTTCAAGGTAAAGGACCCGGGTACGCGCGAAGGGGACATTTGTCGAACAAGGAGGCGAACTACGTTACCTTGCGCGCCGCGCGCAGCTTCGCGCTGCGACTGCGGGGATTCGCGGAGACCTCCGCTGCGGAAGGGACGACCGGCCGGGGGGTGAGGACCTCCGCCTCGACCTTCTTCCCGCAGACGCAGATCGGGAGGTCAGGCGGACAAGTGCAGGGGGCGCTCTTCTCGCGGAAGAACCCCTTCACGATCCGATCCTCGAGAGAGTGGTAGCTGATCACGGCGATCGTCCCCCCCACTCTCAGGGCGCGGAAACCGGCCTCGAGCCCCGAGGTGAGGTTCTCAAGCTCCTCGTTCACCGCGATCCGGAGCGCCTGGAACGTGCGCGTCGCCGGATCGATCCGTCGCGGGTGGAAGCGGCCGGGAATCGCGCGGCGCACGATCGCGGCGAGGTCTTCCGTCGTCTCGATGGGACGGCTTGCCCGCGCGGCGAGGATGGCGCGGGAGATCCGGCGGGCGAAGCGCTCCTCGCCGTATCGGGTGAGAATCGCCTCAAGCTCCTCCGCGGAGGAGCGGTTCACGAGGTCACCCGCCGTGCGGGGCGCGTCGCGGTCCATCCGCATGTCGAGGGGACCTTCCGCACGGAAGCTGAACCCCCGCTCCGCACAGTCCAGTTGAAAGGAGGAGAGGCCGAGGTCGAGGAGGAGCCCGTCCGTCGCCTCGATCCCGACGTCCGCGAGGTGCCGGCCGACGTCGCGGTAGTTCCCGCAAACGAGGTGAACGCGGTCGCCGAAGGGAGCGAGGCGCTCGGCGGCCCGCGCCAGGGCCTCGCGGTCGCGGTCGATCCCGAGGAGGGTGATCTTGGGTTCTGCCTCGAGGAGAGCCGCGGCGTGGCCGCCCAGGCCGACCGTCCCGTCGACGTAGGCTCCTCCCGGCCGCGGCTCGAGGAGCCGCACAACCTCTCGACACAGGACGGGAGTGTGGCCGGGCCACTCCGTGGGAGACTCCTCTTTGCCCACTCTAGGCATCGCTTCCTCCCAGGATCGCCTCAAGCTGTGCGAGGAAGGACGAAAAGGCTTCCCGCGTGCGCTCGTGGAGACGGTGGTACGCCGCCCGAAGCGCCACCCTGTACGCGGGGGGAAAGCCGAGGACGGAAAGGGCCTCCTCGACCGACGGGAGAGGGGAAGAGGGGATCTTAAGTCCACCGAGGGAGCGCACCTCCGCGAGGAGGCGCTCGATCTTTGGGTCCTCGGGGACGGCGAGGATCGGCGTCCCCGTTCGCAGGGCCGCCTCGACGGCGTGCAGGCGCGAAGCGATGAGGAGGTCCGCGCAAGCGAGCTCCTCCGTCACCTCGGCGAGGGTCGCCGGGGAGGCGATCCGGCAGGGAACGCCGCTTGTCTTGGCTAGTTCTTCGGCGAAGGGAAGGTCCTCCGCGGGAAAGGAGACGAGGAGGGTGAAGGAGGCGTCCGTCCGCGCGTGCAGCCCATGGAGGAGCGTGACCATCCGCTCGGAGAGGGCCCGCCGCGCCAAGGGATGAGGTCCCTTGAGGGCGAGGGCGACCCGCGGCCTTTCCCCGGCCGGGGCCCCGTCGCACCCGTCAAGCGGAGGGAAGAGGAAGAAGAGGTCCCCATCCAAGACGGCCGCACGTCCCATCGACCGCACGAGGGAAAGGCTTCCCGCGTCGCGGCAGCCGATGTAGCATGCCTTCGCTAGGGCGAAGCGGGTCGCCGCGCGCGCGAGCCGTCCGCGGATCGGTCCGATCCCCTGACCGAGGAGGAAGACCGGCCGGCGAGCGAGCCGTGCGAGGAGGACGAGGGAGAGGTAGTAGTACAGGGATCGCACGCTCGTCCGGTTCTGGAGGAGGCCTCCTCCTCCGAAGAGGAGGGCAAAGGAGCGACGGAGCGCGGCGAGGACGCTTCTGGGGTCCGCGCGGTCCACCTCGCCAACCCCTGGAGGCTGCGCCACAAGGAAAAGAGGGGTCACAGAGCGCGGCAGCCCTTGCGCGAGCGCGAGGCGGAGGAGCTCGTCACCGAGGTTCCCGAACCCGTAGTAGCCGGCCACGAGAACCGTCCGTTCTTGCTTCACCGCCTCCCTCACCCCGTGCCCTTCCCAAAGGCGCCGCCCGCGCAGGATTACAGACTCTCCTTCAGCCGGGAGAGGAGCTCGAGGGCCTGGAGGGGAGTGAGCCGGTCGGTGTCGACTCGACGCAGCTCCTTCACGACCGGGTGATCGTCCGCCCCAAAGAGGGGGAGCGGTTCGGCCGGGGCCTCTCTCCCCGTGAGCCGGGAGAGGGGGGCCTCGGCGAGGAGTCTCTCCAGGATCCGATCGGCCGCCTCGGTCACCCGCTCGGGGAGCCCGGCGAGACGAGCGACGTGAACTCCGTAGCTCCCCTCCGCGACTCCCGGCTCGACCTTGTGCAGGAAGACGACCTCCTTCCCGACCTCCTTCACCTCCACGTGCAGGTTGAGGACGGAAGGGACCTCCTCGGCGAGTCGGGTGAGCTCGTGGTAGTGCGTCGCGAAGAGGGTCTTCGCCTTGACGTGGGTGGCGAGCTCCTTGGCCACGGCCCAGGCGATGGAGACCCCGTCGAAGGTGCTCGTCCCGCGTCCCATCTCGTCCAGGATGATGAGACTCCGCGGCGTCGCTCGCTCGAGGATCGTCGCAACTTCTAGCATCTCCATCATGAACGTGCTCACGCCCTCGGCGAGCATGTCGCTCGCCCCCACCCGGGCGAAGACGCGGTCGACGATGGGAAGGACGGCCTCCTTCGCCGGCACGAAGGAGCCGATCTGAGCCAAGAGAGAGATGAGCGCGACCTGGCGTAAGTAGACCGATTTCCCCGACATGTTGGGACCGGTGAGGACGACGAGATCCTTGGTCGGATCGAGGTTGAGGTCGTTGGGGACGAACTCCACTGTCTCCTCCACGACCGGGTGGCGGCCGGCGCGGATCGAAAGCGCGTGCTTCTCCGTGAAGCGCGGTCGCGCGTAGCGGTTCTTCCGCGCTACCGCAGCGAGGGAGAGAAGAAAATCGAGCTCGGAGAGGGCGTCGGCCGTCCGCTGGAGGAGGGGAATTTCTTCGACCAGGTGGTCAAGGGCGCGCCGGAAGATCTCGATCTCAAGAGCCTTTGCCCGCTCCTCGGCGTGGACGATTCGCTCCTCGCACGACTCGAGTTCCTCCGTCGTGAACCGCTCGGCATTGGCGAGGGTCTGGCGCCGGCGGTACTCGGGCGGAACCCGGTCGAGGTGCGGCCGCGTCACCTCGAGGTAGTAGCCGAAGACCCGGTTGTAGCCGACCTTGAGGCTCGGGATCCCCGTCCTCTCGCGCTCCCGTTGTTCCATTGCGGCGATCTCGGAGCGGAGGGCTCGCACCTCCGCGCGCAGCCGGTCGAGATCCGTATCGAATCCCGGCCGGATGAGATCCCCACCGCTTGGGTCGGCCGGCGGGTGGTCGACAAGCATCCCCGAGAGGTTCTTCCCGAGCGGGAGGAGGCCAGGATCGCGCAGAGCCTCCGTAACACGGAGAAGCGTTGAGGG
The DNA here is from genome assembly GCA_964355545.1 of uncultured Thermotogae bacterium. Classification (GTDB taxonomy): domain Bacteria; phylum Bipolaricaulota; class Bipolaricaulia; order UBA7950; family UBA9294; genus JAPLGE01. The sequence goes on from CAYHEK010000007.1 coordinate 8,083, forward strand.
GACCAACTTTCCCTCAGGCTTCGCGCCGAGGGCTGTCGCGACCGTCGGGACCTTGGCCAGGCTCCGCTCAAGAGCGAGGAGGTCAAGCGGGTTCATCCGCCGTGCGCCGAGCCTTCCCACGAGCCTCTCGAGGTCGTGGACCTCCCGCAGGAGGGCCGCAAGCTCCTGGAGGAGGAGCTCGTCCTCGACCAGGGCCTCCACCGCGTCGAGGCGGGCCTCGATCGCGGGCCGGTCCGTGAGAGGAGAAAGGAGCGCGCGGCGGAGCCTCCGCCGTCCCATGCTCGTCGCGGTGTGGTCAAGGACGTGGAGGAGGGTCCCCCGCTCCCTCCCCTCGTGGAGCGGCTTCACAAGCTCGAGGCTGCGCACGGTGAACGGATCGAGGTCCATCCGATGAGCGAGGGAGTAGTGAACGAGGGGACGGATGTGGGAGGTCGCCTCCTTCTGCGTCTCGGTCACGTAGGCGAGGATGGCACTAGCGGCGGCGAGGGCGGCTTCGGAGATGCCGAGCCCCCCTACCACCATGTTCCCGGCGCGGAACGCCTCTTCGGCAAGGACGGTGACCGCCGCCCGGCCGGCCACCTCCCTCAGGTCCTCCGCGTGGTCGCGCGGAACGAGGACCTCGCTCGGTGCGAGCCGTTCGATCTCGCTTTTGAGGTCCTGCACGTCGCAGGTCTCGGTAGAGGTGAACTCCCCGGTCGAGAGGTCGAGTGAGGCGATCCCGAACCGCCCCTCCCGCGAGTGGACCGCGCACAGGTAGTTGTTCTCGCCCGCCTCGAGGGACCCTTCGTCGAGGGTCGTCCCCGGGGTCACCACCCGCACGACCTCGCGCTTCACAAGGCCGGTCGCCTGGCGCGGATCCTCGACCTGCTCGGAGATCGCCACCTTGTACCCGCGCCGGAGGAGCCGATTGACGTAGGCCTCCCCGCGGCGCACGGGGACGCCGGCCATCGGGTTCCCGTTCCTTGCAGTAAGGACCACGTCGAGCTCGCGCGAGAGGACTTCGGCGTCCTCAAAGAACGCCTCGTAGAAGTCGCCGAGGTGAAAGAAGAGGATCGCGTCCGGGTGCGCCGCCTTGAGGCGCAGGTACTGCTCCATCATCGGAGTCGAAGCGGGCATCACGCGCTGGAGTATAGCGACCCCTTCTAGTCCTGTAAACGAACTCTTCTTGACAAGCCGCCGGAGGGGACCGTAGGATCTTTGGCCATGGAGAAGTCCCGTTATTTCCTGGTCGTCAACCTGATCGCCGGACAGGGACGGTGCAAGGCACTCTTTCCTCAAGTAAAACAAGAACTCGACCGGCGCGGGATCGACTACGACCTTCACTACACGAACGAGCCGCTCGAGGCGACTGACGTGGCGCGCATGGGGATCGAGGCGGGATTCCGCTGCATCGTCGCCATGGGCGGCGATGGAACCGTCAACGAAGTCACAAACGGCCTCGTCGGCTCCGAGGCGACCCTCGCCGTGATTCCGGCGGGCACGGGAAACGACTTCATCCGCATGGTCGGGATCCCGTCCGACCCGAGGAAGGCGATCGACGTCCTCACCAACGGGGAAGAGCGACGGATCGACCTCGGCTACGTCGTTGGGAATCGCTACTTCATAAACGGCGTGGGAATCGGGATTGACGCCCAGGTCGCGCGCGACGTCCTTAAGATGGAGCGCCTGCGCGGACCCGTTGCGTACATCGTCGCGGCCGTCCGAGAGGTCTTCCGCTTCCGCACCTTCCCGATCACGGTGCGCGGGGTGGACTGGGAGGAGAACCTCGAGTGCATCTCCGTCGGGATCGCGAACGGGAAGTACTGCGGGGGCGGATTCAAGCTCGCCCCGCGCGCCGAGGTGGACGATGGGCTGATCGACCTCTCCGCGATCGAGGACTTCCCTCGCCTGGAGCGCCTCGTCCGCCTGCCCCAGGCGAGGAAAGGGACTCACCTTGGGCTCCCCGAGGTCCACTACCGGCAGGCGGAGGAGGTCACGGTCTCCTCGCCGGCAAAGCTCGTCGCCCACATCGACGGTGAGCCCTACGAGCTCCCAGAGGGGGCGTTCCGTGTCGCGGCCGTTCCCCGCGCCCTGCGTGTCCTCGTCCCCCGCTAGCTCCGCTGGAAGCGCCGATCCAGTTCTTCGCGCAAGATCCGGAAGACGATCGGCCGGCCGTGCGGGCAGGTGTAGGGGTTCTCGAGGTCCATCAGTCGCTCCACCAGGTTCTCTTGCTCGGCCAACGGGAGGCGGTCCCCGGCCTTGACCGCCGCGGCGCAGGCAAGCTCGGCCACAAGACGATCGAAGAGGGTCTCCTCGAGCCTCTCCCCTTCGGCCAAGAGGTCGGCGATCCGCTCCGCGAGCTCCTGGAACCCGTAGCGGGATTGCTTCTCCGCGAGGAGGCTCGGGTACTCCCGCAGGAGGAACGTCCCCCCGCCGAACTCGTCGAGGACGATCCCGACTCGTTCGAGCTCCTCTCGTTTTTCCGCAAAGAGGATCGCCTCCGCGAGAGGAAGCTCGACGCGGACCGGGAGGAGGAACCGCTGTCGATGGAGTGCTTCGGAGCGGAGCTCCGCCCGGAGTCCCTCGTAGAGGATCCGCTCGTGGGCGATGTGCTGATCCACGATCTCAAGGCCTTCGCCGCACTCCACGAGAAGATAGGTGTTGTGGAGCTGCCCCACGACGCGCCGCTCCCCGAGAACTCTCACTTTTTCCCCCTCGCGCGCGGCGCGGAGGACCTTGATCGCTTTCTCTAAGGGAAGAGGCGATTCCGCGAAGGAAGGCGAGGCGACTCCTTCTGTCTTTTCCGTCTCCTTCGCCTCAAGGAACGGCCTCACGACGTACTGGGAGCGGAGCGCCCTCTCCAGGGCGTGTGCGAGGAGCTCCTGCACCGGCCGCGGGTCGGCGAAGCGAACCTCCTCTTTCCGCGGATGGACGTTCACGTCCACACGATCGAAGGGCAGGTCAATGCGGACGACCGCGACCGGATAGCGGCCGGGCCTCAGGATCCCCTGGTAGGCGCTCGCTAAGACGTAGGAGAGGCCACGGTCGCTCACCGGCCTGCCGTTCAAAGAGAAGAGCTGGTCGCGGCGGTTTCCCCGTCCGAGGTCGGGCCGGCTGATGAACCCAGATAGAGCGATCCCCCCGCGCTCCGCCTCGACGGGGATGAGCGCCCGCGCCACCTCCGGGCCGTAGACCTGACCGATCCGCTCAAGGAGAGTCCTCACACCGGACGCCTCAAGGAGCGTCCGCTCCCCGTGCACCAGGGTCCAAGAAACGGCGTGTGCCGCGAGGACGAGCCGCTCGACGACCCGGCTTATCTGCAGGACCTCGGTGCGGGGCGCGCCGAGGAAGCGCGCCCGCGCCGGGAGGTTGAAGAAGAGGTCCCGCACCTCGACCGTCGTCCCGCGGCCGCGGGCGGCGGGGAAGGGCCCCTCCAGGCTCCCCGCGACGACCCTCACCTCGTGCGCCTCTCCGCCCGCGACTGGACACGAGACGATCCGCACCCGAGCCACCGCCGCGATGCTCGCCAAGGCCTCGCCGCGGAAGCCAAGCGTCGCGATCCGGTCTAGGTCCTCTTCCACGGCGATCTTGCTTGTCGCGTGGCGCTCGACGCACAGGGCGAGGTCGCCTTCGTCCATCCCCTCCCCGTCGTCCCGCACGAGGATGGAGCGGATCCCGCCCTCCTCGAGTCCGATAGAGATACTCTCACTTTTCGAGTCGAGGGAGTTCTCCGCAAGCTCCTTGACGACCGAGGCCGGCCGCTCGATCACCTCGCCCGCGGCGATCCGGCGGGCGAGCGACTCATCCAGGACGCGAATCTTCATGAGCGCTCAAGGCTATCCGATCAGATGCGCTCTCACAAACGTTGGCTCCTCCGCGAAAATGCGCTATCGTTCCTCGGAGGGGATTATGCACACGATCAATGACCTACGGAGGATCCTCGGCCTCTCCACGACGAATCAGGTGCGAAACCGCATCGAGGCGATCAAGGATGTCCTCGCCGATCACCTGCGCCGCGGGCCGAACAACCAGATCCTCGTCGCAGAGGCCGGAGTCGAGCTCCTGCGGCGCCTTCAGGACCTGTACGATAGCGGGCTAACCATGACCGAAGCGAGTGAAGTCTTGCGCAGCAATGTGCTTAGAAAGATGACAACTGGAGATGATACTAGGTCCGGTTTTGTGCAAACCAGAATGACGTCGGAGGAACGGGCCGACCTCGTCGCCGCCCTGCGGGATGAAGTCACCTTCCTGCGCCAACGGGTCGCCTTCCTGGAGGGCCGCGAAGGGACCCCGCCGCGCGAGCGAGAGAGAAAGGCGTGGTGGGAGTCTCTGAAGGAGGAGACCGATGGGGCTTAACCTTCCCATCCACGGGAACGAGCGCCTGGCCGAGGTCGTCGCCCGCATCGACGCCTCGACGCGCCTCACCACTCTGTGGGCCGCCTCGAACGTCGTGGCGATGGAGCGCATGCACATCAACGACCACGGTCCAGTGCACATCCGCATCATCTCGAACATCGCCCTGAAGCTCCTCCGCCTTCTGTGCGCAGGCGGGGTCACCCCGAGCGCGGTGAAGGACCACCACCTCGCCACGGAGGATGCGGAAGTGATCGTCGTCCTCGCCGCGGCGCTGCACGACATCGGCCACGTGATCGACCGGCACAACCACGAGGAGCTCTCCCTCTTCCTCGCCCAGCCGCTCATCCCCGGCTTCCTCGCCGGGATCTACCCGGAGGAGACGGCGACCGTCGTTGAAGCGGAGATCCTCCATGCGATCCACGCGCACCGCCGCGACATCGTCCCCCTGACCGTGGAGGCCGGAGTCGTGAAGGTCGCCGACGCCCTGGACATGGCGGCCGGCCGCGCGCGGATCCCGTTCACCGCCGGCGAGGCGACGATCCACTCCGTATCCGCGATGGCGATCAGGAAGGTGAGGATCCGGAAGGGGCAAGACCGGCCGGTCCGGATCGAGGTCGAGATGTCGAACTCCGCGGGGATTTTCCAGCTCGACAACCTCCTGCGCGAGAAGCTGAAGCACTCCGGGATCGCCGAGCACTTCGAGGTGATCGGCGAAGTCGCGGCCGAAGAGAAGAAGATCATCCAGAAATACACGATCGACTGAGAGGCCCCTAGAATCGCCTCCGCGGGGTCGACCCAGCCTTTCTCCCTCTCTCCTCCTCTCTCCCCCCCTCCTCCCCCTATCCTCGTCATTCGGCTCGCTCTGGAACGGCGGAAAAGGAAATATCGAATGATTCGCTATTCAAGCGCACAAGGACAATCTCGCAACAAAAGAGTCCTTTTGTTGCGACACCTGTCCCTTCCCCCTCGTCCTTCCGTGGGTACCCTCCCGCAAAGAGAAAGGAGGGCCGATGCCCCTCGAGGTCACCCAAGAGAACTTCCTCACCTCGGCGCAGGTACTCGCCTTGAAGGAGCACTGCCGCCGCCGGGCGGAGGGACCGGTCCAAGACGCGCGGGAGAAGCCGGTGCGCGACTGGGCGATCCTGCACGTCGCGCTCGACACCGGCCTACGCGTATCCGAGATCTGCGCGCTCCGCGTCGGCGACGTCCTCCTCGACCCCGAACGACCCTCCCTCATCGTCCGCGACGGCAAGGGGCACAAGAAGAGAGGAGTGCACCTGGGGGAGCCCCTCCGACGCCACCTCCTTGAGCTTTTGTCCTGGAAAGAAAAAGGCGGGGAGCCCACCACCCCTCACGCCCCGCTCTTCGTCTCCGCCCGTGGAGAGGAACCCCTCACGCGCAGCGCGGTCTACCGAATCTTCAAGGCAAACGCCCGCGCCGTCGGCATCCCCACGCGCTTCTCCATCCACTCCTGCCGTCACACGTACGCCTCCCTTCTCTACCGCGCTTCAAAGTACAACATCCGCCTCGTTCAGAAAGAGCTTGGCCACCGCTCGATCCAGACGACTCAGATCTACGCCGATGTCTTGAGCGAGGACGCGGCGCACGCCGTGAACAACCTCCCGCAATAGGCGGTTGACGTTTTGAGAATAGGCCGGTAGATTCATAGCAAGGCCGATTTGGTTGTCTCCTGCCGCACGCTCGTCGCAACAGAACCCTCTCTGCCCCCAACGCACGATCACCTCGCAAGATCGGCAAGACACCTCGCGAAGGCATGCGGCTTGGCTTTCGGCCAAGCCCAGACAGCGAGCATTGGTTGGCAACCATTTGGCTCGGTTGGAGGTTGACGAGGAAGAGACCCGCTCGATAGTGAGGAAGAGGGGTGGCTCGCGAGGCTTGACCGTGTGGCCGCGAACGGACGAGGAGGCGCGGTGATTCATCGCCTGATCCTATGGATTGCGTTTTTAGCTGGGCTTCTGCCCCTAGCCGCGATCGCAAGCCCCCGCCTCGAGGTCGAGGTCGGCCTCGGTGGCCAGTTCGTCCCCGAGAACCTGACTCAGCTTCGGGCGCGGATCTCTGGTGTCGGCTTCCCCTTCACGGGCTCCCTTCTCCTCACGCAGGAGGTGGGGAACCTGTGGCGCGGGGTGGCCACGAGTCGAGTGCGGATCCCATTTACGCAGCTCGGGCCGGAACTCCACGAGTGGGCCGTTCCCGTCTATGACCCCAATCATCCCCTCGAGGTCCTTCTCCTCGGTCAAGACGAAGAAGTCGTCGCCAGCGCGACGATCGACCCCCACGCCCTCCGCGGCGACAAGGCGTTCTGCGTGGGAGTGGGAGCCCTCCGCTTTCCTCTCGTGGAGGACTTGGTCGCCGTCGCGCCGGAGGATCTCCCTCGCCTGTGGCAGAGCTACGAGGCCGTACGCGCCCTGTGGATCGGTCGGGTCTCAAGCGGACTCTCGCAAGAGCACTGGGAGGCGATCGTCCGCTTCGTCCTCGCGGGCGGGACGCTCGTCCTCTTCACAGGACGTGACTTCTTCCTTCTTGACTCCCCTCTCTTGGAAGAGCTTCTTCCCCTCGAGCGGCCCCGCGTCGAGGCCGGTCAGGACGGCCTCTTCTACCTGCGCGGGGAGGAGCGACCCGGGGCTCGCGCCCTTTTCCAGCGCGACGGATTCCCCCTGGTCGAGGTGCGCCCTTACGGGGCCGGAACGGTCCTCCTCGTCACCACGAGCGCGCTTGACCTCGACGAGACGACCGCCGCGGCGCTCGGCAAGCGGCTCCCGGACGCGCACCTCCTCTCCACCGTTCCGGCCACGGCGACTCTCCTTGAAGGGACGCGCCTTGAGCGGCCGGGATACCTCCCCGCGATCCTCCTCGTCGCCGCAGGTCTCGTGAGCCTTTCCGCGATCCTCCTGTACGTGCAAGACCCAAAGAAAAGGGCATTATGGCTTATCGCCACGGCCGGTCTCCTCTGCGCTGGGTCCGGATTCTATACAATCTTCGCAAATCGGGTAAATCATATATACCAATTGATAACGTCATTATCTGTTCAGACATCAGTCGGTTTTGAAAGTGTTTCATACGGTCTCTTTGCCACCGAGTCCCATCCCGTGGCGCTGGAAGTGAGAGGTCCGACCCCGCTCGTCCAGGAGATCCCGGCGAGCCTGGAAGGCCATCGCTACGACCTCGACGTCACGAGCGACCAAAGCGCCTCCTTGTTCACCGAGCGCGGGGAGCGGCGCTACCTCCACACCCTTGAGGTATGCCAGATCCCGCTCCGCGTGCGCCCTGCTGAACAGGAAAGCGTGCGAATCGATAACCGTCTGACCGGCGCGCTCGAGGAGGGGCTCCTGATCGTCGCGGGGCGAGCCTACGCCCTCGGAGGGATTCCCCGCGGCGAGAGCGTCCATTCCCTGCGCGACGCGATCCCGCTCGAGGAAGCAAGGATGCACGGGAAGAGCTTCGCGCCCCTGTACGCGACTCTCGCCGAAGAGTTCGCTTTTCAAGATGGGGTCTGGCTTGTGGGAGCGAGCGAGGTGGAACGCGAGGAGTCGAGCCACGGCGTCCGGCAAAAAGTGAGAGATGTGGCCCTGTACGTCGTTAGGGGAGAGAAGCGTGGCTAAGCGATACGAACTCGTCGACCAGAGGATGCTCCAGCCGCTCTTTGGTCTTGTCTTCCTCTCTGGGATCGCGCTTGTCTTGTCCATCCCTTGGGCGCGGTACGTTCGAGACTTCTCCACCTTCGCCTTCTTCTCGGAGTTTCCGATCTACTTCTCCGCGCACGCCTTCCTTTTTGGCATCCTGGGCCTCAACCTGGGGGCGATCAGCGCGGCGCGAAGAGAACCGATCGCGCTCAGCGTCTCCCTCCTGACAAAGAGGGTTCTCCTCGGGCAGTTCCTCACGCTCCCCTACCTCCTCTTCGCGCGGGCGATCTATCCGGGGAAGGACGGAACCTTCGCCTTGATCCTTCTCCTGACGACGCTCGTCTCCCTCGCCTGCGCCCTCGCAAGCCGCCTCGTCGAGGAGCCGTCGGGCCCCTCCTCCTCCCGCGGTTTCCCTCTGAAGTACCTCCTCTTCCTCACCTGGTACCTCGCTCCTCTCGCAGTCTTCCCCACCTTGAGCCCGCTCGGGGCCGTGGCAGGCCTTCTGCGCGGGGAGCGCGGCGACCGACTCTTCTTTGCCTACGCTATTCCGTGCGCCGTCCTCCTATTCGCTCTCCTCCTTGTCCGGGGGAGGGCGGAGGGTGAGCGCCGTGTTTAGCCTGTTTGGGCTCGAACAACGGATCGTCCGGCGATCCCGCACTGTGCGGGGAGCGCGTTTTGCTGGGCTCGCCCTCGCCTTCTCTACCCCCGTTCCGTTGGGAGTCGCGGTTACCCGCTCCTTCGGGGTCGCCCCCGCCGATCCAGCCCTTCTCACTTGTGCCTTCCTCTTTCCCATCTTCTGCGCTCTGGTCGCCTTCCTCCTTGGCCGTGCGAAGGAGCCCGACCTCCCCCGTCTTCTCCTCGCGATCGACCTCGCCCTCACCACGGGAGAACGCTTGAGCTCTCTCCATGAGCTTCGCCGCACGGGCGGAGGCCGGCCGTTTCGCCGGCGGATCGAGGAGAGGCTCAAGGATCTCCCCCTACACTGGAAGAAGGGACTCCCGTTTGGGTCGGTCTCCCTTCTCTCCCTCGTCGCGGGGGGACTCGTCCTCGCGGGGACAGGCGCACTCGTCGCGCTCCGTCCCGTCTCGGCGAGCGGCCTCCTCCAGAGCCCCCTCCTCCTTCCCCCGCGGGTCGAGCGGGCGGCCGAGCGGGCGACGCGGCCCCCGTCAACCGCGCCGACCGTCCTTCCCCAGGAGACGGGCCCCCAAAGCGACACCGCTCCACCCACCGAGGGGATGCCAACTCAGGGCCTCGACGACGTCTTGTCCGGCATCTGGGAGAGCCCCGGATCGCAGGGGATCCTCTCTGATGGGCGGGGCACAGATCTGTCAAACCTCGCCGAAGAGCAGGAGCGCCTCGCTCGCGCGCTCTCCCGTCTTCTCTCCCAGATCGAGGAGCGGCTCAAGGAGGAGTCCGGGCCGCTGACGAAAGAGGAACGAGAGGCCCTCTCCGATCTTCTCTCCGAGGTCGGCGACGGAACGCTCCGCCAGGCCCTGCGTTCGCTCCTCGCTGAAGAGAGTCCCGAACCGCTCGAGGAAGGCCTTGAACGAATGCGGAGCCTGAGCCAGGGGGGCGAGGCCGCGCTGGCCGACACGGGGGGGGAGCCGCAGCGAGGGGTCCTTCCGCCCTCGGCGAAGGCCGAGGAGGGGCAGGTCCCGGCCTGGGAGCCGAGCGCGGGAAACGAGGTGCCGGGATTCGGAGGAAGGGCAGGACCGTCGGCTCAGGCGGAGTCGCAGTCCGAATCTGCAGAAGAGGACGAGGCCGCAGGAGGAACGGACGAGTCGGCCGTCGGAGGGAGGGAGAATGCCTCCGTGGGCTCGGGGGCGCCGGTGGGGACCCAAAGCGGCCGATCCGCGGGGTTCATCCCGGAGGACCTCGCAGGGACGATCGGAGAAAGCGGGGCCTTCCGCGAGTTCATCACCAAGGGGGTTCCCCTCGAGCCAGTTCCCCAGGCCAACGGCGAGGGGATGCGCCTCGCCCTGGACTACGAGGCGCTGCGCGCCATCCTGGAAGGGCGCGCCCTCTCCCCAACGGCCGAGGAGACGGTACGAACGTACTTCCAGACGATCACACAAGGAGGACCATGATCACGGAAAGAGACGTTGACCTGGCACAAGAGGCGTTCACACGGCTACGCGAGGCGATCGGCCAGACGATCGTTGGCCACGAGCGGGTGGTCGAACTGACCTTGATCAGCCTCCTTTCGCGCGGGAACCTCCTCCTCGAAGGGGTCCCGGGATTGGGGAAGACGCTCCTCGTCCGCGCGCTCGCCTCCGCCCTGGGGCTTCGCTTCTCGCGGATCCAGTTCACCCCCGACCTGATGCCGGCCGACATCCTGGGGACGAACCTCATCACCGAGGACGGCGGGAGGCGCGGGTTCACCTACTCCCCTGGCCCCCTCTTCTCGAACCTCGTCCTCGCCGACGAGATCAACCGGGCGACGCCGAAGACGCAGTCGGCCCTCCTCGAGGCGATGGAGGAGCGGACCGTCACCGTAGGGAAGACGACGTACCCCCTGGAGGAGCCGTTCATCGTGCTGGCCACACAGAACCCGATCGAGATGGAGGGGACCTACCCCCTCCCCGAGGCCCAGGTCGACCGCTTCCTTCTCAAGGCCACCGTTGAGACCCCATCGCTTGCGGAACTCGTGAAGATCACGGAGCGCAACACGGAGGGGGAGGGACTCACGCTCCCGCAGCCCGTCGCCGGGGCGGCGGAGGTCCTCACCGCGCAGCGCGTGATCCGGGAGATCCCCATCGCCGAGGAGCTGCGCCGCTACATCGGCCGCCTCGTCCTGGCCACTCATCCTCGAAACCCGCACGCGCCCACGGCGGTGAAGGAGTTCGTGGAGTACGGAGCGAGCCCGCGCGCGGCGATCGCGCTCGTCCTCGGCGCGAAGGCCCACGCCTTCCTCGCCGGGGAGCCGAACGTGCGCCGGGCCGACATCGAGGTCGTCTTCCTCTCCGCCCTCGTCCACCGCGTGATCCCAAACTTCAAGGGCGAGGCGGAGGGGATCGCCGTCTCGGACCTCCTCGCGCAGGTCTTTAAAGAGACCCCGGTCGTCTGATGGAACCGCTGATCGACGAGGCCTTTCTGCGACGGCTCGCCAACCTGAAGTTCATCGTCAAGGGTCGACGCAAGGGGCGGCTCGCCGGGACCCATCCCTCCCCGCGCGCCGGGGTGAGCGTCGAGTTCGCCGACTACCGCGACTACGCGCCGGGGGACGACTTCCGCTACATCGACTGGAACGTCTACGGCCGCCTCGATCGCCTCCTCGTGAAGACCTTCGTGCACGAGGTCGACCGTCCGATCTACCTCCTCCTCGACCTTTCCGCGTCCATGCGCCTGGGCGATCCCCAAAAGGCCCGCTACGCGGCCCGCTTCGCCGCTGCGGCCGCCTACCTCGGCCTGCGTGGCCTGGACCGGGTCGGCCTCTACCCGTTCACCGATCGCCTCCTTCCCGCGATCGCCCCGCGACACGGCATGGGCCAGATGACGCACATCGTCCGCGCCCTGCAGGGGATCTCGCCAGAGGGAACGACCTCCATCGACCGCGCCGTCTTCGAGTTCCTCACCGCAAGCCACGAGAGCGGGCTCGTCTTCCTCGTGAGCGACCTCCTCACCCAAGCGGGGTACGAGGAAGGGGTCTCGCGCCTCCTCCACCGCGGGGATGACCTCGTCGTGATCCAGGTCGTCGCCCCAACGGAGCTTCACCCCACGATCGAAGGGACGGCAGAGGTCGCGGAGGTGGAGACCGGCCGTTGCATCGACCTCACCGTGGGAAGGGGAACCCTCGGCCAGTACGAGCGGCGTCTCGCGACCTACCTCAACGAACTCGGCCGCTTCTTCGCCGATCACCGGATCCCCTACTTCCTCGTCCCGACCGACCTGCCTCTTGAGACCCTGATCCACAATCGGCTGCGCGCCGGAGGGGTCCTCCAGTGATCCTCGAGAACCCCTCCGCCCTCTACCTCCTCCTTGCCGCCGCCTTGATTGTGCTCCTCTACTTCCTACGCACTCGCAGCCGACGCCACGACGTCTCCGCCCTCTTCCTGTGGGAGGGGCTCCCCGACGAGCCACGCTCCCGGGCAGCCCGGATCCGGAGGCGGATCGAGCCGCTCCTCTTCCTCCAGCTCCTCGTCCTCGCCCTGGTCGCGGTCGGCCTCGCCGGCCCAGCGATGCGCGTCGTGCGGCCTCACCTTAATGCGATGGCGATCGTCCTCGACGGGAGCGCGAGCATGCGCGGCCGCACCGAGGGGGGAGCGACGCGCTACGATCGAGCGCGCGAGGAGGGCCTCTCGCTCCTTGACCGCTACCCGACGACCCCCGTCGCCCTCCTTGAGCTCTCGCGGGCGCCGCGGGTCTTGTGCCCACTCGGCGGAGGGCGCGACGAGGCGCGCCGCGCCCTCTCGGCGTCGCAGCCGACCTTCCTCGCCGACGGGTCGGAGGAGGCGCTCTTCGGACTCCTCGAGAGCCAAGGCGGGGCAAACCGGTTCGATCGCGTGGTCTACCTAAGCGACCATCCTCTCGGATCTTCTCTCTCCTCCCTTGAGGAGATCCTCCTCCCGCCGGGCGAGAACCGCGCTATCAACGCGTTCAATGCGCGCGAGAACGCCGATCGTTCCGGGTGCACCGCCTTCATCCGCCTCAAGAACGACACCCCCTCCTACCAGGAGGTCCGCGTTCGCGTGAGCGACGGATCTCACGCCATCTCGCTCCCCGTCCTCCTCCCGCCGGGCGCGGAGGAGGAGTACACCCTCCCCTTCCCCGGCTCGCGCGGCCCCACCTTCGTGGCGAGCCTGGAGCCGGCGGACACCTTCCCGGAGGACGACACGCGCTACTTCGCCCTCTTCGAGCGCCTCGATCGCCGCGTCCGCTGGATCGGGAAGGAGAATCGCTACCTAGAAGCGGCCTTGCGCGCCGCAGGTCCCCTCACTCTCGTCCCTGCGGACGATCCGTCCCCGGTCGACGTCACGGTCGCCTACGCTACCTCCCTTCCCGCGGAGACGACGGGGAACGTCCTCCTCGTCCACGCCCCCTTGGAAGGCCTAATCGCGATCGGCGACGATGTGGAGCCGGGCGAGCTCGAGGTCACCGCGGCCGGCGACCCTCTCCTCACCGACCTTGACCCGTTCGACTTCCGCGTCCGCTCCTCCCCCGCGGTGAGCGCCCCAAAGGACGGCACGACCGTCCTCTCCCTCGGATCCCTTCCGTTCCTCTACCGCCACGAAGAAGAGAGTCGGAAGGTCGTCCTCATCGCCCCCGACCTCCTCGAGACGAACCTCCCTCTCGCGGTCGACTTCCCCCTCCTCGTGCGGAATATCCTCCACTTCTTCTCGCACGAGCCCAGCCAGGCACCCCACGCGTGGAACGTGGTCGGCGAGCCCGTCCCGTTGGAGAAGTACGGAAAGCCGCTCAAGCTCGCGGGTCCGGGTGGAGAGGAGATCTCTCTTCCGGCCGGTGCGGACGCCTTCATCCCCGAGCTTCCAGGGATCTACACCCTGACCACGGATCGCGGGGTCTTCCCCCTCGCCGCGAACCTCGCCCCGAGCGAATCCGCGCCGCCGACCGAACGAGCGCAAGGGGAGGGAAGCGCACCGACCCCAGAGACCCGCCAGGCGACCGTCCTTCCTTTGTGGCCGTACCTCGCGGGGCTCGCGTTCCTCGCCCTCCTCGCTGAGGTCGCCTGCTACCGCGGGGTCGACCTCGGGAGGTGGCGATGATTCGCCTCGTCCACCCCCTGGGCCTCGCTCTCCTCGTCGGCGTCGCGATCTTCCTCTTCCTCGGTCGGCGCCGCACGGTGGAACTCCTCCTGCCTGCCCTTTCCGCTTCCCTGATCGCCCTGGCCCTTGCCTTTCCCCAGGTAGGGACGAAACGAGCCCAGGAGAGCGTCTACTTCCTCGTCGACCGCTCTATGAGCGTCACGGCGACGGCCGACGCGAGAGAGATCCAGGACCAACTGGAGGCGATCGTCTCCGCGAACCCCGGTCGTCGCTTCGGTGAGATCGACTTCGCGGGGAAGGCGGCGGTCGTCGCCCCCCTCGCTAGAGGCGCGACGTCGCTCGGCACAGCCACTCCCGTTCCCCTCGGTGAAGGGACGGACCTCTCCTGTGCCGTAACCCTCGCCCTCGCCACCCTCCCCGGCGAGGGCGGACGCCAGATCGTGCTTTTAAGCGACGGCCGGATCACGGCGGGCCTTGTCGAAGCGACGAGCGCGGCGAGGCGAGCCGGGGTTTTGATCTCCACCCTCGCCGTCGGTAAGCCGGCGGCGGACGACGCCGCCCTCGCCCGCCTCGACCTCCCCTCGGTCGTGGACATCCGGCGCCCCTTCACGATCGAGATCTCCACACAAGCGAACGAGGCTGGCGAGGCGATCCTCGCCCTCTACCGCGACGAAGAGCTCCTCTTCGCCCGTCCGCTCCTCCTCACAAGCGGGCTCAACCCCGCGAGCACAACCGACACCCTTGCCTCCGCCGGCACCCACACCTACCGCGCCGTCATCAAGCGGCCAGGCGACCCGATCCCCGAGAACGACGCCCTCTCTTCCCTCGTCCAGACGACGGACCGGCCGGGGCTCCTCGTCCTCTCCCCCAAGGAGCCAACCGCGATCGCCTCCCTCCTCCACGCGATCGGAAGGCCTTTCGCCGTGACCTCCTTCCTTCCTTCCCTGGACGAGCTCGCCCTCTACCGCGAGGTCCTCCTCGCCGGGGTCCGTCTCGGCGACCTCGCGGCGGCGGAGGTCGCCACCCTGCGCACCTTCACGAGCGAGCTCGGGGGTGGGCTCGTGGCCGTCGAGGGAGCGGAAGAACTGCGCGGCGTCGCCGCAGGGGGGATCGAGGAGCTCCTGCCCGTCTCGTACACGCTCCCCCAGAAGGGCAGGGAGGCGAGCCTGTGCGTCGTCTACGTCCTCGACCATTCGGGAAGCATGCGCGGGTCGGCCACGGGAGCGGTGAAGATCGACGTCCTCAAGGAAGCCGCGGCGGCGAGCGTCAACCTCCTCGACCCGGATGCGCTCGTGGGAGTGATCGTCTTCAACCGTAGCTTCGAATGGCTCGTCCCCATCCAGCCTGTGGGGGACGGAGCCGCGATCTACGAGGGCCTGCGCGCCCTGGAGGCCGCCGGCGGGACGGACATCTACTACCCGATCGTCGACGCCCTTGACGCGCTGGAGGCCGTGGACGCGCGGACAAAGCACCTCCTCGTCCTCTCCGATGGGAAGACGGTCGACGAGTACCGCGACTTCCCTGGGCTCCTCGCCCGCCTGGAAGAAGAAGAGGCGATCACCCTCACCGCGATCGCCATCGGCCCGGACCCAAACCTCCCCCTCCTCGGCGCCCTCGTTCAAGCCGGACACGGGACCCTCTATGTCGCCACGGACTTCTCCGCCCTGCCCAAGATCTCGATGGAGGCGACCCAACGACTCAGCCGCAGCCGCTTCGTACGCGCGACGACGGCCGTGAGCGGCCCCCTCGCCACAGGGGACCTCCTCGAGCTCCCTCCTCTCGGGGGGTACGCCGTCACCTACCCCAAGCCGACCGCGGAGGTCCTCCTCTTTGCTTTGAACGACCCGATCCTCGCCCGCTGGCGGGTCGGCCTGGGAGAGGTCTCGGTCCTCAACACGGACCTCTCCGGGAACTGGTCCGCGCAGTGGCTCGCCTGGGAGAAGGCCGGCCTCCTCCTCGACGCGATCCTCACGACGGCGGAGCCGTCCGCGACCGCCTCCTTGGGCCTCTCTCCCTCGGTCGATGCCACGGACGCGGGGATCGTCGCCCTCGTCGACGCCCGTGGCCCGCGCGGGGAGTTCGCGAGCTTCCTCGACCTCGAGGCAACGCTCCTCCCCGGCGGAGAGACCCTCCTCATGCGTTCCGTGGGACCGGGCCTCTACGAAGCGTCCTTCCCCTCGCAGCGCGAGGGTGCGTACGCGTTGAAGATCGTCGACCGGACCCGAGACGAGAGCGCCGTCCTGCCATTCTCCATCCCCTACCCCGCCGAGTACCGCGCGACCGGAGTCGACGAAGACCTCTTGCGCCGGATCGCCCACGCCACGGGGGGGCGCCTCCTCAAGGACGAGGTCCTTCCCGACACGAAAGAGAAGGGTCTCGCGGTTCACTACGTGGACATCCACCCTCACCTCCTCCTCGCCGCCCTTGCGCTCTTCTTCGTCGAGCTTTTGGTCCGCAAGCTCCCCAGAGGGCGAGGCGAGGTGAGCCCAAGCGGGTGAGCGGACCGCGCTCCGGGCGAGGAGAAAGCCGGCGCGATTGCTCAAGCGGTAGCCGTTCCCTATAATCACGCAAGGAGGCGGGGAGTGGCGCAGTCCGGTAGCGCGCCTGCTTTGGGAGCAGGAAGTCGCTGGTTCAAATCCAGTCTCCCCGACCAGGAGTGGTGACCCCAACTTGACCGATCGAGCCCCCTACGTCTCCCTCTATCGCCGTTGGCGCCCCCAGCGTTTCTCGGACGTCGTCGGGCAAGAAGAGGTCGTGCGCACGTTGCGCAACGCCGTGGTCGCGAACGAGGTCGCCCACGCCTACCTCTTCGCCGGAGAGCGCGGGATCGGGAAGACCTCGGTCGCGCGGATCCTAGCGCGCGCCATCAACTGCCTTGAGCCCCAGGCGGGAGAGCCATGCAACACCTGCGCCAATTGCCGGACGATCCTCGCCAATCGCTCCCTGGACATCCTGGAGATCGACGGCGCCTCCAACCGCGGCATCGACCACATCCGCCGCCTGCGCGAGGAGGTCAACTTCTCGCCGACCGACCTAAGAACGAAGGTGTACATCATCGACGAGGTTCACATGCTGACGAACGAGGCGTCGAACGCGCTCCTCAAGACCCTGGAGGAGCCCCCCCCTCACGCCGTCTTCATCTTCGCGACCACAGAGCCGCACAAGCTCCCGCGCACGATCGTCTCGCGCTGCCAGGCGTTCGACTTCCGCAAGATCCCGCAGGAGAAGATCGCCTCCCGCCTCGCCGAGATCGCAAAAAGCGAAAAGGTCGAGATCAGCGAAGAGGCGCTCAACCTCCTCGCTCGCAAGGCGAACGGCGGGATGCGCGACGCGACCGTGATGCTCGAACAGGCGGCAAGCTACAGGGACGGGGAAATCACACCAGAAGGACTTCTTGAGATGCTCGGCCTCGTCGGACGCGAGGAGAGCGCGGCCTTCCTCGAGGCCCTGGAACGGGGGGATCGCCAGAGCGTCCTTGGCTCAATCGATGCGCTGGTCGAGCGTGGAAAAGACCTCGAACTCTTCCTCGCCGACCTCGTGGAGGCCCTGCGCGACCGGATTGCTCGCGGATGCAAGGACGAGGCGCACGACGTCCGACTCGCCCAGGGCCTCCTCCGCGTCAAGCAGGACCTCTTCCGCTCGCTCGATCGAAGGATCCTTCTCGAAATTGGTATCCTCTCCCTGATGAACGAGGAGACACCTGGGGCACCGCCCCCCGCCGGGGCGACGCGAGCGGCGCCCGCGGCCCCCATGGAGAAGCAAGAAGAAGAGAAGCGCGGACCACTCCCGAAGGAGAAAGCGAGCGCTCAAGGAGGAACCTCTCCCGCGCTGCGGTCCGCCCCTCCGGACGAGGGGCCCTTCGCCTCGGCCTGGAAGGAGATCCTCCACGAGATCGAACGGGAGCGCGTGGCGATCGCCGCCTTCCTCATGGAGGGGAGGCCACGGCTGGAAGAGAACCGGGTCCGGATCGCCTTCCACCCCGAGCACGCCTTCCACAAGGAGAGCCTGGAGAAGACGGCGAACCTGCAGTACCTGGCGGGGATGGTCCATCGCCACCTCGGAGAAGGGGTGTGCGTGGAGATCGAGTTCGACGACGGGGTCGTGCGAAAGCCTTCGCCCCGCGAGGCCCTGCTCAAGAAGGCCGAGCTTGTCTGCGAGCTGTTCGACGGAAGGATCGTGAAGGAGGAATGATGCGCGGGATGGCGAACCTGGGAAACCTGGTGAAGCAGGCGAAGAGACTTCAGGAGGAGCTGGAGAAGACGCAGGCGGAGATCGCGACGATGAAGGTCGAGGCGAGCTCCGGAGGAGGGATGGTCAAGGCGACCGTCAACGGCCGCGGAGAGCTCGTCGATCTTGTGATCGAGAAGGACGTCGTCGACCCAACGGACGTCGAGATGCTTGTCGACCTCGTGATCGCCGCGGTCAAGGAGGCGCAGAAGAAGGCCCAGGGCCTCGCCGAGGAGAAGCTCGGCCCTCTCACGCGGGGGATGAACCTCCCCGGGATCCCCGGCCTATGATCGACCCTCTCCTCTTGGGTCAGGCCGCCCTTCCTTGGGGCATTTGCTGAAGGCCCCCTCTAACCTCTCTAGGGCCTCCAGCTCCTCTCGCTGATTGAGCCGGGCGCGGCGGATCGCGCGGCCGAGGAGCTCGATCGTCTGGTCGTACGCCCGGCGGTCCACGGGGTAGGGCGTCCCGTCCTTTCCGCCGTGGGCGAAGCTGTAGCGGGCCGGGTCCGTGAAGCTCGGGGGCTTCCCGTACACAAGCTCGGCGACGAGGGAGAGGGCGCGCAGCGTCTTCGCCCCCACTCCCTCCAACGTAAGAAGGGCCTCGAATCCCTCGGGCTGCGCGGCGTACGCCTTGAGGAAGATCCGCTCGAGGCGCCGGGGGTCGATGTCGGAAAGAAGGACGGCGTGACGCCGGGGGAGTTCAAGCTCGCGGAGGTGTGAAAGCTCGGCCGTCACCTCGTCCGGAGGTCGGCAGGCGATCTGTGCGCTCATCGCGCGCGCTCCCTCGCTCTCCTCCGCCACGAGGTTGAGGGTCGGTCTGCGCGCGTCGCAGCAGATCGCGGCGTGCGGCTCGCACACGAAGTCGGTCACGTTCCGCGAGAGCCAGTGGTAGCGCCGCGCCATCCGCGTCTCGTCGTTCATCCCCTGCTGGACGACCGCCCAGTTCCCCTCTTTGTTGAAGAAGAAGGCGTGGTGGTAGAGCTGGTAGCCGTCCTGGACCGCCGCGCTGTCCACCTTCGCCGCGACCCTGCTCGCGTAGACGAGCGCTGCGGCCTCCACCCCGGTCCGTTCTCCCCACGATGCGATCTCCACGGGCGTCTTGCGCGACGTCGCGCCCTTCCCGCCGGCGACGAAGAGACCGAGCTCCTCCTCCATTCCCCTCACTCCCTCTTTCAGAGCAGCGCAGGTCGTGGTCGTGAGGCCGCTTGAGTGCCAATCAAACCCAAGGACGCACCCCAGCGCCTGGAACCAGAAGGGGTCTGAGAGGCGTTCCAACAGGCCGTCCGTCCCGTGCTCGAGGACGACCCCCTGCGCGATCTCGCTGGCGAGCCGCGTCATGCGGAGAAAGAGCCATCGCGGCGCGCTCCCGAAGTGGAGGGGGAGTTCGGCCGATCCGGTCTTCATGCTCCCACTATACCGCAACCTTCCCCAGATAAGAACTTGCGCCCCGCTGGGTCGCCCCTTATAGTGCCGGTTGGGTGAGGGATGTGAACGAAGAGATCGTGCTACTCCTCGAGCTTCAGGAGAAGGACCGCAAGCGCGCTCGTCTCGAGCTCGAGAAAAACCGCCTCGAGGCGCGGGCCGCTCAGTGTCGAAAAAGGCTGGAAGAGGAGCGCGCCGCGGTCGAGGCCCTGCGCCAGCACCTCCAGGAGCTTGAGCGCTCAAGCCGACTGAAGAACCTCGAGGTCGACGAGCTCGACCTGCACACCCGCACCTACCAGAAGCGCCTCGACGAAGGGATCATCAGTTTCAAGGAGATGGAGGCCCTGCGGACGAAGATCGCAACCGAGCGCGAACGCATGAGCGCCCTGGAGGACGAAGCCCTGGCGACGATGGACGCGATCGAGACGACCCGGGCCGAGCTTCGGGCCGCAGAGGAAAAGCTTGCCCGCCGCACGCAGGAGTTTGTCGCGGCCGTAGAAGAGATCGAACGCGAGATCGCCGAGGTGAGTGAGACGATCGCCTCCTGCGGGACCGAGCGCGCCGCGATCGCCGCGAGGGCCCGGCCTCACCTCCTCGGTCGCTACGAGGTGCTGCGCGCGGATTTCGCGGACCCGGTCGTCGCGGTCACGAACGGCTCCTGCTCAGGGTGCAAGCTCCGGGTGAGCGGAAATACGATCGAGCGCTCCCGCAACGGATCGGACATCGTCACGTGCGAGAATTGTTCGCGCATCCTCTACATCGCCTGAATCGCGGCCGGCGCCTTTTCCTCCTCCTTGCGACCTCTCTTCTCGCGTGCGCGGTGGCCTATCCCCTCCCCCTGCCGGTCGGCCCCCTCTCCGACTACGGGAGCGTCCTCGACCGACACGGCCGCGAGCGGATCCTCACCCTGATCGAGGACTCGAAGGGTCGCCTCGGGATCGCGGTGAACATCCTCGCCAGTTGGGAAGACCCCTACGGGGACATCGACCGCTACGCCGGCGCCATTCTCCAGGCGTGGGGCCTCGGCGAGGGGAAGACGATCCTCGCCGTCTTCCTTAAGACAAAAGAGAACTGGGACGTGAGCGTCGTCGTCGGCGCAGGGACCGCCTTCGGCCACCCCGCTCTCGCCCAGGCCCTCGCGAAGGGAGTCGCGGACCTCGTGGCGCATCGGCGGATCGAGGAGGCAATGGCAGAGCTGTTCGCGGCCCTCGAACGCGAGCTCGCCCCGCCGGCCTCTGTCACCGACCGCCGACATTCGAGCGGAATCGGCCGCGCCCTGTGGATCCCGCTCGCGGTCGGCGGCGGCTTCCTCCTTCTCCTCCTTATTCTGCGGCGGATCTGCCCGCGGTGCTGGAGGATCCTGCGGATCCGCGAGCGGAGCCCCTTCGGGACCTGGCGCGGCCGCGATCGGGTATACTACTGCCGTCGATGCGGTTACTCGCGCATCAAGGGAGGAGAAGGCTAGGGGATCGCGGAGGAACTCCCTCTGAGGAAAGTCCGGACTCCACAGGGCAGGCCACTGGGGAAATCCCAGCGGGGGCGACCCCGGGAGAGTGCCACAGAGAGCAGACCGCCGATGGCCCAGGCGCAGAGGACTTGGGCACAGGTGACGGTGAAACGGTGGTGTAAGAGACCACCAGCGGCTCGGGCGACCGAGTCGGCTCGGAAAACCCTGGCCGGAGCAAGGCCAAGTAGGAAGGCGTCTGAGGGCTGCCCGTCCGAGCCTTTGGGTAGGCCGCAGAGATAGATGATCCCCCACGACAGAATCCGGCTTACCGGCCGTCTCCTCCCAAGATTCCCGCCCGTTTTGCGTTGGAGGAAGGCGCCCTGGCGGGTCCTCGTAATCCTCTACGCTATCCTGATCTTCGCCGTGTCGAGTTGCCCCTTACGGCCAGACCGGCCGATCCTCCCCATCGCTCACGGGGACAAGGTCCTCCACGCCGTCGAGTTCTCCCTGTTCTTCGTCCTTTCCTGGAAGGCCCTCTCCGGTCGGCGTCGGATCGCGTTCGCCCTCGTCCTGACCGCGCTTTACGCCGCAACGGATGAGGTCCACCAGCTCTTCGTCGCCACTCGCACGGCCAGTCTCACGGACTGGCTCGCCGACCTCGGCGGAGCCGGGGCGGCAGCCCTCCTCGTCCATGGGGTCCTCCGGTCTGTCTTGCTCGCGAAGAGAGGGGTGCGTATACTCCCAAACGACGCGAGAAAGGGGCGATAGAAATGCTGTGGGGACTTCCATTCTTCATGGGAGAGAGTATCTTGATCCTCTTGCCGGCCTTGGCCCTCGCCCTCTACGCCCAGTACAAGGTGCGCTCGACCTACTCCCGCTACTCCACCGTCCGCACCTCCTCAGGGATCACCGCCCAGCAGGCGGCGAAGCGCATCATGGAGCGAGACGGAGTCACTGACGTCGCGATCGAAGGGATCCGGGGAAGGCTCTCCGACCAGTACGACCCGCGCGCCAAGGTCCTCCGCCTCTCCGACCCCACCTCCCCCTCCGTCGCCGCGGTCGGGGTGGCCGCACACGAGGCCGGCCACGCCATCCAGCACGCGCACGCGTACAAGCCGCTCCTGCTCCGCACGACGATCGTCCCGGTTGCGAATCTGGGTTCGCAGCTCGCGATCCCGCTCTTCATCATGGGTTTTGTCTTGCGCTACGAGCCCCTCGTGACCTTCGGGATCCTCGCCTTCGCCGCGGCGGTCCTGTTCACCCTGGTGACCCTTCCCGTCGAGTTCGACGCGAGCCGCCGGGCGGTCGCCGCCCTCCGCTCGGGCACGCTGGTGAACGAGGAGGAACTCGGAGCGGTCAAGGAGGTCCTGTTCGCCGCGGCCCTCACCTACGTCGCTGCAGCGGCGATGGCGGCGTTGCAGCTCGTCATGCTCCTCTCCTCCGCGAACAGGCGGCGATGAAGCTCGCCCCGTCGCTCCTTTCCGCCGACTTCGGAAAGCTGCGCGACGAGGCAAGAGAGGTCGAGCCCCTCGC
Source organism: uncultured Thermotogae bacterium (assembly GCA_964355545.1). Lineage (GTDB taxonomy): Bacteria > Bipolaricaulota > Bipolaricaulia > UBA7950 > UBA9294 > JAPLGE01. The sequence continues at coordinate 30,410 of CAYHEK010000007.1, forward strand.
CGATTCCTTTCACCTCGATGTGATGGACGGGCACTTCGTCCCCAACCTCACGTTCGGACCTCCGGTGGCGAACAGCCTCCGTCGTGGCCTCTCTCGCCCGTTCGACATCCACCTGATGATCGACCGGCCAGCCGTCTACGCCCCCCAGTTCACCGTTCTCCCCGGAGACGCCATCACCTTCCACGTCGAGGCGCGGGACGACCCGAGGGAGACGGTCGCGACGATCCGTGCGACCGGTGCAAAGGTCGGGATCAGCCTGCGGCCGCGCACGAAGCTTGGACGGATCTTCCCCTACCTCGACCTGGTCGACCTCGTCCTCGTGATGAGCGTCGAGCCGGGGTTCGGCGGACAGGCCTTCCGCCCCGAGGCCGTAGAACGGATCCGCGACCTTGACCGCGAGATCGGCGAGCGGCCGGTCGCGATCGCGGCCGACGGCGGGATCGGGCCAAAGAACGTCCGCGACGTCGTCGAAGCCGGCGCGGAGATCGTCGTCGTGGGCTCGGCGATCTTTGGGGAGCGCGATCGCCTGGCGGCGATGCGCGCCCTCCTGGAAGCGGCCCGATGAACGAGGAGCGCCTCATGCGGATGGCCCTCCGACTCGGCCGGAAGGGCGAGGGGGCGGTGAACCCGAACCCCCTCGTCGGCGCGATCGTCGTGCAGGGCGAGCGCGTGGTCGGTCGGGGCTACCACCGCGCCTTCGGCGAGCCCCACGCCGAGGTCTTCGCCCTCGACGAGGCGGGCGAGAAGGCGCGCGGGGCGACGCTCTACGTGTCCCTCGAGCCATGCAGCCACCACGGGAAGACCCCGCCGTGCACGGAGCGGATCCTCGAGGCGGGGATCAGCCGCGTCGTCACGCCTTGCCGCGACCCGAACCCGCTCGTGAACGGAAAGGGCCTCGCCCACCTCCGCGCGGCCGGGGTCGAGGTCGTCGAAGGGGTCCTCGCCAAAGAGGCACAGAAGGAAAACGAAGCCTTCTTCAAGTTCATCACCACCGGGCTCCCGTTCGTCTGTCTCAAGCTCGCGACAAGCCTCGACGGACGGATCGCCACGCGCACCGGGGACTCGAAGTGGATCACCGGGGAGCGCTCGCGCCGGGAGGCCCATCGCCTGCGGCGGCGCCACAGTGCGGTCCTCGTCGGCTCAAGGACCGTCCTCGTCGACGACCCCCTCCTCACCGTCCGCCACGTCCCCGGCCGGAATCCCGTCCGGATCGTCCTCGACGGAAAAGGAGAGGTCCCACAGAAGGCCGCACTCCTCCGGGAGCCGGGCCGGACGATCGTCGCCACGGCGACGATGCCCAAGGAGAAAGAGGAGGCTCTTCTTGCCCTCGGAGCCGAGGTCTGGCGCCTCCCCGGACCGAATGGCCGGGTCGAACTCGAGGGGCTTCTCTTGCGCCTCGGCGCGGCCGGGATCGACTCCGTCCTCGTCGAAGGGGGTGGGGAGACCGCGGCCGCGTTCCTCGAGTCCGGCCTTGTCGACCGCGTCTCGTTCTTCATCGCTCCCCTCCTCCTCGGCGGCCGGGCGGCCGTCCCCGCCGTGGGAGGCCTGGGAGCAGAGATCGTGGCCGAGGGGATCCGCCTGCGCGAGGTCGAGTGGACGCGTCGCGGCGAGGACCTCCTCTACACGGGAAGACTGGAAAGGAGTCTTTGATGATCGAACGCTACGCGCTTTCCCCGATGAAGGAGCTGTGGAAAGAGGAGGCCCAGTACGAGCGCTGGCTCGAGGTCGAGCTCGCCTGTCTCGCCGCCATGGAGGAGAAAGGAGAGGTCCCCGCCGGAACGCACGCCGCGGTCGAGAAGACGGTCCGCGTCGACCTTGTGCGGATCGAGGCGATCGAAAGCGAGATCAAACACGACCTCCTCGCCTTCCTCCGCTCCCTCGAAGAACAGGCCGGGAAGCCGGGCCGCTTCCTCCACCGCGGCCTCACCTCCTCTGACGTCAAGGACACCGCCCTGTCCCTTGCGATGCGCGACGGGCTTTTGATCCTCCTTGAGGCAGCTAACGAGCTCAGAGGCGCTCTTCTAGAAAGGGCGCACGAGCACCGGGACCTCGTGATCGTCGGCCGCACGCACGGGATGCACGCCGAGCCGACGACGCTCGGGCTCAAGTTCTTCCTCTGGCACGAGGAGATCGGCCGCGACATCGCCCGCCTCGAGCGAGCCAAGGAGACGCTCTCCGTGGGGAAGCTCTCCGGACCGGTCGGGACCTACTCTCAGGTCTCCCCGGAGGTGGAGCAGATCGCCTGCCGCGCCCTCGGCCTCGAGCCCGCCCGCGTCGCAAACCAGATCCTTCAGCGCGACCGCCACGCGGAAGGGATGGCGGCGATCGCCATCACCGGGGCGACGCTTGAGAAGATCGCCCTCGAGATTCGCCACCTATCGCGGACCGAGATCGGCGAGGTCGAGGAGCCCTCACCGGAGGGCTCCTCCTCCATGCCGCACAAGCAAAACCCGATCCGCTCCGAACGGATCTGCGGCCTCGCCCGCCTTTTGCGCGCAAACCTCCAGGCGGCTCTCGAGAACGTCGCCCTGTGGCACGAGCGAGACATGTCCCACTCCTCGGTCGAGCGAATCATCCTCCCCGAGAGCTTCCTCGTCCTCCACTACATGCTCGTGACGGCGCGCGACCTCGTCGCCCATCTCGTCGTCCATCCGGAGAGGATTGCGCAGAACCTCGCCCTCACCCAGGGCGCGATTCACTCCCAGGCCCTCCTTCTCGCGCTCGTCGAGCAGGGGATGGCCCGCGCCGAGGCACACGAAAGGGTTAAGGCCGCCTCCGAGAGGGCCCGCGCCGAAGGCGTACCGCTCCTTGAGGTTCTCAAGGAGGA
>CAYHEK010000008.1:0-31529 GCA_964355545.1 uncultured Thermotogae bacterium
GAACCCGAAGGGCTCGAGGACCTCGCGCGCGATCCCTTCGATCCGGCGGTCGGTCTCCTGCCAGTGGAGGTAGGTCGGCGGGACGATCGTCTCCACCGGCCTTCCCTTCCAGGCGAAGGTGACGCGGACCTTCGCCTGTGGGACGGCGATGACGATCAGGGAGCGCGCGTCCGGGATCTCGGGGGGAAGCTCGTACGTGAATCCGGCGAGCCTCTCTTGGTAGAATCCCTCGTCGAACTCGCGTTTTCTGTGGCGGTCCTCGATCGCCTCCCGCAGGTCGGCCAGGCGCTCGACCGGGACCAGGCGCGCCGTGCACCCCTCCGCATCCAGGCAAGAGAGGAGGCGCTCCCTCGCGCGGCCCTTCTGGGAAGTCCCTTTCACCTTCATCGGTTCTGCCGTACGTTCATTTTCCTCGCTCAAGAGTTCACGCCTCCTTCGTTCTCCTCTCTCGTTCCCTCGGTCTCCAGTCGTCCTTCCACCGTCTCTTCGAGCGAGCGACGCAGGGCCTCTCGTTCCATCCCGGTGGTCTCTGCGATCTCCCTCTCGAGGTCGAGGACGAGGGGAAGGACACGGTCGAAGGACTCCTTATCTTCGGGGTAGCGCACACGGAGCGCCTCGAGGCGCTCCTCGACGCCGACGACCCTCTCTCCTTCGACGACCTTGTCCGCGTAGTAGACGAGCCTCTCCTCCCACGTCGTCGGCCGCGAGGCGGGCTCGAAGAGAGAAAAGATCACGTGTCGCTCCGCGATCCCCGCGAGCTCTGGGAATCCCTTTCCGCGAAGGATCTCGCCCGCAAGCCGGCCGTGGTTCCCTCCGTCGTGCAGAGAGGCGACCTTGTCCAGGTCGTGGAGGAGGCCGCCGCGGTGCGCGAGGGGCGGGTCGACCTCCTCTCCGCGATCCCGCAACGAGAGGGCGATCCGGAAGGCGACGGCGGCGACCGCCCGGGAGTGAGAGAGGAGCCAGGGCGGTCCCCCGTGCTCGCGGAGGAGGTCGAGGGACTCCGCGACGTCCGGGAGGAACGGCTGCGCGAGGATCTCGGGGAGTTGGGTCATCGTTCGCAGCTCGGCGTCGTAGAGGGGGTGAAGGTCCGGACAGGGGGACTCGCGCTCGTTGAACCAGACGGCGCGAAGGCCGGCCCCCTTCGCTCCGGCGACGTCGTTTGGGTAGCTATCGCCGACCATGACCGCCTCGCGTGAAACCAGGCCGAGCCCTTCGAGCGCGGCGCGGAAGAAGGCAGGGTCAGGCTTCTCAACCCCGATCTGGGCGGCGGTGAAGACGGCGTCGAAGTACGCCTCCAGCCCGACGCGCCCCAGGGCCGCCCGCACGAGAGGGATCCCCGCCGCCCCCCCGTTCGTGGCGAGAGCGATCCGGAAGGGACCGTGCAGGGCGCGCAGGGTCCCCTCGATGTCGGGGATCGCCTCCACGCGTGACCAGTGGGCCATCGGTCCACTCTCCTCGGGGAACTCGCGCATCACCGTGTTCCCCCAGTCGAAGAGGATTGCGCGGATCACGCTCACTCCACGAGGACGAGGGCGAAGAGGCGGAAGGGGGACTCGCGCGTCGGGACGACCTCGATCTCCCATCCGGCGCCGCGCACGGTCGCGTACACGTCGACCCCGCATCCCTCCATGGACGGCCGGGCGAGGCGGGGGAAGCGGCACGGCCCGGGGAGCTGGCAGGTCTCGCAGAACGGGCAGGGCCCGGCCCCCATCGCCCAGGCGCGGTAGTGGCCGGAAAGGAAGAGCTCCCGCTCGAGCGCGGCGGCCGCCTCGGCGAGGCGGCGGCGCTCCCGCTCCTCGTCCTTCATCCCGGCTCCCTCGACGCGCAGGAGGATCCCCTCGCGGTAGTGGCGGAGGACGCGGCGGGTCTCCTCGACCGGCGGGAGCCGCGGGGGGCAGGTGAGGCGGTTTCCGTACTCCCCACACCCGAATTGGCACTTCCACCGCACCCACTCCGCGATCGCGATGCGATCGGCGGGGATCGCCACGGCGTCGTCCGCTCCTAGCTCCAGCGCGCGCTTCGCCCAGTCCGTCACGGCGTCACCTCCCGAGCTCGCCTCTCTGCGACGGGCCGACCGAGGATCGAGTCGACCTCGCACGAGCCCCTGCCTTCTTCTCTATCTCCGTCGCCACAGTGGATCGGGCGATCGAAGTAGCAACCGCTCGAATCTCCCGTCGTCCTTCGCTCGGCCCCTTTCTCGGGCTCCGAATCGAGCCGCAGGCGCATCTCGTTCGTCTCCCGGAACCCCTCTCTCCGGTAGAGCCGGTCTCCGTCCGCGGTGGCGTGGAGGCTCGCGTGCGGGACCCCTTCGCTTTTTAGGAAGTCGAGGATGGTGCGGAGGATCGCCCCACCGATCCCCCGGCACCGCCACGCGGGGAGGGTGTACATGTTCATGATGTAGCCCTCCCGGCTGGCTAGGTTGTAGGCCGTCGGGGGTAGGGAGTGGATCACGAGGCCGCCGGTTGCGACGACCTCGCCGTCTATCTCGGCAACCCAGGCGCGGAACTCTCCTTTTGGGAGGGCCCGTCGAAAGTAGCGGGTGCTCGCCTCCTCGAGCCGTGCAAGGAGATCGGGGTCGCGATACCCCATCGCCTCAAACAGGACCCGCCGGAGCGACACGAGGGCCGGGATGTCGCTCGCCCTCGCCTCGCGAACCGTCCAATCATCTCTCATCCTCACCACCTCCGGATTGGCCTTCCCGTCCCTCGTCGCGCGCTCACCCGTCTTTGTCCGGCGCGGGCGGTTCGGGGAGGCGGACGTCCTGATAGGAGAAGCCGCGCGCCGCGCGCGCCTCCTGCTCAGCGATCCAGGCGGAGAGGCCGACCTTCTGCATTCGGCGGTTGTCCGGAAGGCACGTGGGGTAGCGCTCGAGCATAGAGAAGCGCTCGCAGGGGAAGTCGCCGCAGGCGCTGCAAGTCTCGACCCCGCGCTCCCGGGCGCAGGCGCGGATGGGGCAGAGGCCGTACCCGCCTCCTCTGCGGCAGCCGGCGCAGGGCCGATCGGCGAGGAGGTTCAACCCCTCCCAGAGGGCGGGGAACTTGGGGGCGAGCTCAGGGATGTCGAAGAATCCTTGATCGTAGCCCTCCGCGCGCAGGGTCTCGCGCAGGCGGGTGGCCTCCTCTGGGATTCGCCTCCGGCACGCGCACAGGCCACAGTAGAGCCCACAGTAGGCGACTTCGTGCAGGTCCATCTCTTCTCCTTTCATCGGCATAGGAATCCAGCGTCCACTGGGACGAGGGCCCCCGTGATCCCGGAGGCGGCGTCGGAGGCAAGGAAGGCGACCGTCTTCGCCACCTCGTCCAGGCGCGTGACGCGGCCGAGGGCGAAGCGGGGGATAGAGGCGCGGTCCTTCGCACTCGTGGGGTCGAACGCGTTCTCCGCCCAGGTGAGGACGACCCCGCAGGCGCGGATCCCGCGCTCACCGAACTCGCAGGCGAGCCCACGCGTGAGGGCGATCGCCGCCCCGTTCGTCGCGGCGTAGGCAAGCTCGCCCGCCCCGTCGCGCAGGCCGACGGTGGAGAGGACGTTCAGGATCACGCCCTCCCCGCGGCCGAGCATCTTTGGGAGGACCCGCCGCGCGGTGAGGAAGTAGGCGAGCCCCTTGTAGGCGAGCTGGTCCTCCCACTCCTGCGGCGTGTACTCGAGGAAGGGCTTGAGGAGGGCGTAGGCAGCGTTGTTGACCAGGATGTCGACCGCTCCCAGCCCCTCCTCGACTTCGCTCGCCATCCGGTCGACCTCCTCGGCCGAACGGATCTCACCCAGGACGAGGAGGCTCCGGCAGCCGAGCCCTTCGATCGCATCGCGGACCGCCTCGCCCTCCTCGCGCGAGGCACGGCAGTGCACGGCGACGTCGGCACCGGCCCGGGCAAGCTCGAGGGCCACGGCGCGGCCGATCCCGCGGCTCGACCCGGTCACCCACGCGACTCTTCCTACGAGGGACGTCGCCGGCCGATCCTCCGTCTCGAGCGTCCCTTGAGAACCCCTCATCGATCCTCCTTTCCCCTTTCTAGACAAGCGTCTGCGCGGGGACCTTCTCCGGTTCCGGCTCTCTCTTGGGGTGTCTCGCCCTCCTCAGGGTGCGGCGGAGCGCCACGCCGAGCCGCTTCACCCCCTCCTCGATCGCCTCCTCGGGATGGCCGACGAAGTTCAGCCGCAGGTGGCGCTCGCCCCCGTGCCCTTCCGGGAAGAAGAGAGTCCCCGGGAGGAAGCTCACCCCCTCGGCTTGGGCCTCCTCGAGGAGGGGATCCGCGCGCAGACCGCTCACTAGTTCGGCCCAAATGAAGAGGCCTCCCTCCGGGACCTTAAAGCGGAGGAGCCCGGCGCAGTGCCGCTCGAGCGCCTCGCACATGGCGTCACGACGGGCGCGGTAGGCGGGGACGATCCGCGTGAGGTGCTCATTGAGCCCTCGCGCGACGAGCTCGCGGACGAGGGCCTGGCTGAGGGCGCTCGTGCACACGTCGATCGAGTTCTTCAAGATAGCGAGGCGCTCCACCACCTCGCGCGAAGCGAGGAGCCACCCCACGCGCAGGCCCGGGGCAAGGATCTTGGAGAAGGTGGTGAGGTAGATCCCGTAGTTCTCGCGATCGAGGGCCTTGAGGCGCGGGAGGGGGTGCCCTTCGTAGCGGAGCTTGCTGAATGGGTCGTCCTCAAGGATTGGGACGCGATATCGGTAGGCAAGTTCCAACAGGGCGTGGCGACGCTCGAGCGTCATCGTGACGCCGGTCGGGTTGTGGAAGGAGGAGACGACGTAGATGAGCTTGGGACGGAGGTGGGAGAGGACCCCCTCCAGGAGGTCGAGACGGACCCCGCCCTCGTCGAGCGGGACGGGGTGGAGCTCGGCTCCTATTGTGCGGAAGATGCGCAGGGCCCCGGGGTAGGTGGGGGCCTCCACGACAACTCCATCGCCGCGCTCGAGGAGGGCCTGCGCCACGAGGTAGATCCCATCCTGGCTCCCCGAGACGACGAGGATCTGCCCAGGGGTTGCGCGGATCCCCTCAAGCTCGAGCTGCTCCGCGAGGAGAGCCCGCAGTTGGGGATCTCCTTGCGCGCATCCGTAGGCGAAGGGTGTCGCGCCCTGTCGCCGGATCTCATTCAGGGAAGCATGGATGGTCTCCAGGGAGTAGCGGTCGATCGCCGGCGCGCCGGGGGCGAAGTCGATCGTCTCCGCGCGCGCCTTGGACGGGGCTCGGTGCACGGCCGTCCATAGGCTGGGGAGGGGGACTCGGGAGGTGTAGAGTTCCTCCCACAGTAGCGGCAGCGGGTCGGGGTGTCCATTGGGTCTTTTCTTTGAGAGCGGCGTGACCACCGTCCCGCCGCCCGCCCGCCCCTCCACGAGCCCCTCGCTCCACAGCTCGCGATAGGCACTCACGACCGTGGTCCGGTTGACCCCGAGGGCCTTCGCGAGGTCGCGCGTCGGCGGGAGGTGGCTCTCCGCCGGCAGGACTCCCGTGAGGACGAGCTCCCGGATCTGCTGATGGATCTGGACGTAGAGAGGAACCTTCGTCCCCCGGTCGATCTGCAGAAGCACGCTTCCTCCTCTTGGATGAATCCGAGAGGAGGGTAATCGCCGAACGTCCGGCTGTCTACAGCCAAAGGGCTAGGCCAATAGACGACCAAGCCGGTCTCCGAGGGGCGAAAGCGGACCGCCGGCGAGTCGGGCGCTCCGAACTGCGGTTAGGGGATCCTCTTTTCTCAGTCGCTGGAGAAGAACTCGAGGACGAGTTCGAAACGCACCGCGCCCTCCCCCGTCCCTTCCACGGCGATGTAGTAAGTCGCTCCTGGGGCGAGGAACGCTCCTTGAAGGAGGATTCTCTTCTCTCCCGGCGCGGTCGAGGATAGGTCCGCGATGACCTTCTCGTCGCGGACTCGGACGGGGGATCCTCGCCGCACGTGGAGGCTCGTGCTCTCTCCCTCGAGCCCGCGCAGCGCGATCTCTAGGCCGACTGCCTCCTGCGGGACGTCGATCCGATACTGGACGAGGCCAATCTCTCCCCCGGCCGTCCTCAGGTAGCCGGTGAGGAGAGGGAGGAGGCCGGCGCCCGCCCCGACCGCCCCGGCGACGGGACTCCCGCTTGTGAGGGAGAGGACCTCGGGGAGCGGAGTTGCGATCAGGGTAAAGGCCCGGTCTGTTTCCGCCCTATTTCCAACGCTGATCCAGTATCGTCCCGCCTCTGGGGGCTCGAGGAGGAAGACCTGCTCACTCCCGCTTGAGCGAAGGTGATACTGCGCCCTCACGCGACCTTGAGGGCTCGCCGCGACGGGGTGACGGCCGACGTAGAGATCGACGCTTCCTTCCTCCGCGATTACCTTGAGCGCGAGGAGCTCCGCCCCCTCTGGGACGACGATTGAGAGCTGCTCCTCAAGATCCGCCAAGAGGCCCTGCGCGGGGACGGTCCCCGTGAACGGGACGTTTGGAGTGAGGGCGATCTCCGCGGGGAGGGCCTCCTCCACGTAGGCCGCGGCGCGCAGCTCGAACTCCGCGCCCGCCTCGACCAGGCTCACGATCCCGATGTAGTACTCCCCTGGGGCGAGCGCCGAGTCAGCCTCGTCGGGGAGCTCCAGGCGGTCCTCCCCGCCCTCCGCGTCGCTTCGGTAGGTGAAGTAGTAGGTATCCGCGTCCTCGGTGACCGGTCCCGCGACACGGACCATCAGGTCGAGGTCCCCCGCCGGGTCCGTGAGGTTGGAAAGCTCAAGCACGAAGCCGACGACTCCCTCGGGGAGGATGACCTTGTACTGCGCGGTGTGGAGGTAGCACCACTCGCAGGCCTCGGGGAGCTTTATCTCACCGCGGGCGATGACGGGGAGCGGTTCCTCGTCCCCCACGACGCGCACGGGGATTTCAACCGTCACGACCTCCTCAGGACCCACCTCCTCGGCCACGGCGCCTCTCGCCCCCGCAAGCGCGAAGGCGACCGCGAACCCAACCGCAAGTAAGTTCTTCATCTAGACCTCCATCACTCGCTTTCCCCCGCATTGAACCCGATCGACCGGTCAAGAGGCAACTTTGCGGGGCCTTCGATGAAACGATTGTGCGCTCCGGGGGTATGTAGGGTGAAAAAGACGGTACCTCCTTACGGCCGACACGAGCCACATCTCCCACGGCGGGGCCCGCGAGGGCCCCGTCGGCCCTCTAGAACCGAATTTAAGCGAAGTCTCTTTCTAGTCGCGATTCCTTGACGCGAGGACGAGCTCGCCGAACGCGATCCCCCCGTCCCCGCAGGGGACCCGCTCGTTCGTGAAGAAGGAGAGTCCGGCCTCCTCCACCTCGGCGCGGATGCGCGAGGAGATCGCGTCGTTGTAGGCGACCCCGCCGGAGAGGGCGACTGCACTCATCCCTGCACGGCGCGCGAGGTCGATCCCCGCGGTGGCCATTCCCACCGCGAGAGTCTCCTGGGCGGTCGCGGCGAGGTCTTCGGGGCGCTCTCTTCCTGCGAGGTCGTACAGCCGTCGGAAGGCGGTTGGCGTGTCGAGGATCATGCGGCCACTCTCCTCTCTCTGCTCGAGCGGGACGTCGATCGGCTTTCCCCGCGCCGCGACGGCCTCGAGACGCATCGCCGGCTCCCCTTCGTAGTTCCGCACGGAGCAGATGTCAAGGAGCGCCGCGACCGCGTCGAGGAAGCGTCCGGCGCTCGTCGTCATCGGCGCGTTCTCCCCCGCGGCGATCTGGCCGAGGACGACCTGCGCCTCGTCACTCAAGACCCCTCTTTCCCGCAGGAGTCGTTCGATCCTCTCTCGAGCCAGGCCCGAGGCACAGAGGAAGGAGGCGACCATCCGCAGCGGGCGCCGCGCCGCGAGGTCCCCTCCGGGGAGCGGGACCGGGGCAAGGGAGCCGACCCGCTCGATCCTCTCGCCTCGCGCGAGGAGGACCTCCCCGCCCCAGGCGCTCCCGTCGCGGCCGTATCCGAACCCGTCGAGGATGATCCCCACGGCCTCCTCGAGGTCGTGCTCGGCCATGACGGAGGCAAGGTGCGCCTCGTGGTGCTGGACGCGCACGAGGCGCGCCCCCGTCTTCTGCGAGAGTTCCTCCGCGTGGCGGGTCGTGAGGAAGGAGGGATGAAGGTCGCAGGCGACGACGCGCGGCGGGGCCGCCCGCGTCAGGCGGTAGAGGTGCTCGATCGCCTCGGAGAGGAAGGCAAAGGTCTCCAGGTTGTCGACCGACCCGATGTGCTGCGAAAGGATCGCCGCGCCGTCCGCGTAGATGGCGAAGGTGACGTCCGTCTCCGGGCCGAGGGCGAGGATCGGCTCCTCTCCAAGGTCGACCGCGATCGGATCGGGGACGTAGCCGCGCGAGCGGCGCAGGAGTTTCACCGTCCCGCCGCTTCGCCGTAGGACCGAGTCGTCACAGCGGGCGACGATCCGCCGGTCGTGGAGGAGGAAGTGATCCGCGATCCCAGCGAGGCGCTCCCGGATCTTCTCGTTTTCGACGAGCATCGGCCGGCCGGGGAGGTTTGCGCTCGTCATCACAAGCGGCACGTCGAGCCGCTCGAAGAGGAGGTGGTGGAGGCCGCTATAGGGGAGCATCGCGCCGACCGTGTGCAGGCCGGGCGCGACCTCCTCGGGGAGGGCCCCGGGGCGCTTTCGGAGGACGACGATCGGCCGCCGCGGACTCTCAAGGAGCGCCCACTCCTCTTGCTCGACCGCGGCGATCCGCTCGAGGATCTCTCGGGTCGCGAGGAGGGCGAACGGCTGGCCGGGCCGGCCGAGGCGCACCCGCAGGGCGGCGACGGTCTCTCTGTTCGTCGCGTCGCAGCCAAGGTGCGTCCCGCCGATCCCCTTGATCGCAACGATCCTCCCCGCGCGCAGGGCCGCCGCGGCACGACCGACCGGGTCGTCGCTGCTTGTGTCGAAGACAAGACGGGGCCCGCAGGTGGGGCAGGCGATCGTCTGAGCGTGGTAGCGCCGGTCGAGTGGGTCCGTGTACTCCGCTTCGCAGGCTGGGCACATGGGGAACTCCCGCATCGACGTGCGCGGCCGGTCGTAGGGGAGGGACTCGATCACCGTGAAGCGCGGTCCACAGTCGGTGCAGGTCGTCGCCCAGTACCCCACGTAGCGGGTCTCGCCGAGGAGGTCCTCCCGGCAGCGGTCGCAGACCGCGATGTCGGGGGGGAGCGAGCCGGTGCCCTTCCCTCGCTCGCGCGAGGCGACGATGGAGAAGGCCCTCTCACCGATCGGCTCGAGGAGGGAGGCGTCGATCGAGTCGACCCGCGCAAGCGGTGGCAGGCGCTCGCGCAGGGACGCAAGGAAGGAGGAGATCGCCTTCTCCTCCCCCTCAAGCACGATCTCCACTCCCGCGTCCCCGCGGTTTGAGACAGACCCGCCGAGGCCGAGCTCGGTCGCCAACCGGTAGACGAACGGGCGAAACCCGACTCCCTGCACCACCCCCCGTGCGATCAGGCGTCGCCGCTCGACCGGCATCGGTCCTCCTCGTCCTTCGGAAGGGATTCCGCGGGGGACTCTTCGGTCGCGACGCACACCGAGTCGACTAAGAGTTCGCGGCCGGAGAGGATCTCGACCGTCCCCCCGCAGCGCGGACAAGAGAGGACGGGAATCGCGAAGTGGAACGCCTCGTCGCGGAGGTACTCGGCTGGTCCGCGATAGCCGCAGGCGCGGCAAGAAAGGGAGGCCTTCACCTCCTCGATCTCGAGCGACGCCCCTTCCAGGCGTGTCCTCTGGCTCACGATCTCGAAGGCGGAGACGAGCGCCGTGTCCGAGAGAATGCGGAGTTCCCCCTTCTTCAAGCGGACGGAGAGGATCGTCCCGGCCGTCCCCTCCAGGCGACGGAGGAGGAGCGCGACGAGCTCAGTCACCACTGAGTATTCGTGCATTCAATCTCGAGGGCTCGCAGTAACTCGTCGATCCCGCGGTTGTGGCGCGCGTCGGTCAGGATCGCCTTCCCGTGCGGGTTCACTTGGGCGTAGTCACGCACGAGGATCTGGGGGTCGACGCCGACCGCGCCTGCGAGGTCGATCTTGTTGATCACGACGAGGTCGGTCTGGGCGAAGATCTTGGGGTACTTGCGCACGATGTCGTCCCCCTCCGTGACGGAGATGACGATCACCTCGAGGTCGGCCCCCAGAGGGAAGTCGGCCGGGCAGATGAGGTTCCCCACGTTTTCGATGAACAGGACGTCGATCTCGTGCAAGGGCAGGGACTCGAGCGTGTGGGCGATCATGTGGGCGTCGAGGTGGCAGTCGTCGTGGGTGTTCAAGTTGACGGAGTGCGCTCCCCGGGCGAGGAAGCGGCGATGGTCATCGTCGCCGGCGGAGTCGCCGGCGATCGTGGCGACGACGATCCCGCAGGGCTTGGCTCGATCGATGACCCGCTCGATGAGGGAGGTCTTCCCGCTCCCGATCGCGCCCATGACGCTGACCGCGTGCACTCCCTTCTCCTTGAGGAGGTGGTAGTTTGCCTCGGCGAGCCCAAGCTGCGCCGCCAGGATCTCCTCGCCGGTGAACCGCACGTCGTGCATCGCTTTCCTCCCTGATCGCGTGATGATAGGAGGAGGGGAACGCACGCGCAAACCGTGTCTATCTCGTCCAGGGCGAGCCTCCGTCTTGCCGTCTTGCAATCGAGTGCGGAGAATCTCGCGCCCGTGTGGGCTGCGGAGGTGGAGATAGAGATGGAGGAGAGAAACGGTGTGGTGGTCGTTGGAGAGATCCTTCGCCCGGGAAGTGTTTCCGCCGCGCAGCCGTCGGAAGCGGGCCCGTCGAAGATCTACGTCGAGCCGACGAGCCGCTGCAACCTCTCCTGTCGGTTCTGCTTCCGGCAGACATGGAACGAGCCGCTCCGCGACATGGAGGAAGAGACGTTTGCCGCTATCCTGGAAGGCGTCCGGGAGCTCCGGCCGTGTCCCACAGTGTTCTTTGGCGGAATCGGAGAGCCCTTGGCGCACCCGCGACTTCCGACGATGGTCGCCGAAGCGAAGGAGGCGGGCGCACGAGTGGAGCTCGTGACCAACGGGACCCTCCTCGGCGAGGAGGTGGGGCACGAACTCATCGCAGCCGGCCTCGACCTCCTCTGGGTCTCTCTAGACGGAGCGACGCCCCAGCGCTACGGCGACCTTCGCCTGGGCGCGGCGCTGCCCGATGTGCTCGAGAACGTCCGCCGATTCCGCAGCGCTTGTTCCACTGGCCACCACACATCGGAGGTCGGGATCGCCTTCGTCGCCATGCGGCGGAACGTCGCCGACCTTCCGGCTCTGCTCGACCTTGCCGGTCGCCTGGGAGCGACTCGTTTTCGCGTGAGCCACCTCCTCGCACACACGGAGGAGATGCTCGAGGAAACGCTCTATCCGCAGGTTCCTTTCTCCCACCCCCCGCAGTTTCTTGGGAGCTGTCCGTTTGTTGAGGCTGGCGCCATCGCTATAGGCTGGGACGGCTCCCTCAGTCCTTGCCTTCCCCTCCTTCACAGCTCGGTGAGCTTCCTCCACGGGGCGGAGCGCGTAGCGCAACGCTTCGCCGTGGGGAAGGTCGGCGAGTGCAGTCTGGGCAAGCTGTGGGGGGATCCCGTGCTTCAAGCCTTTCGCCGGAGGGTGAAGGACTTTCAGTTCGCTCCCTGCGCCTCCTGCGGGAGCTGTTCCTGGGGCTATTCGAACGAGAAAGACTGCTTAGGAAGCCCATTTCCGACCTGCGGCGGATGCCTGTGGGCCTACGGACTCCTCTCCTGCCCCTAGAAGGTATGAGGCGACACGGCGCGGTGTGGGTTCGCCTGGAGCCTGCTTGACATCAGAGATGCCCTCCGGTACATTCCATGCATCATGGTGCATGAAAGTATGGATCGGCATCCGGAGGGCTTCCGGCGAGACATCGCCTGCGCCGCGATCGGGCAGGCGTTGGGGCATCCGATTCGCATCGAGATCCTCCGCCTCCTCGCGGACTGCGGGGAGCGGTGCTCCTGCGAGATCGAGCCTCTCTTTCCTCTGGATCAGTCGGGGGTTTCCCGCCACCTCGCCGCCCTGCGGCGGGCCGGCCTGACCGTTTCTCGTCAGGAGGGGGTTCGCATTCTGCACCGGCTCGCCTCGCCTCGCGTCCTCGATCTCCTCCGGGGGCTGGATGCGGTCGTGAGCGAGCGGGTGGAGGTGGCCCGCCCCACGCGCCCAGCACGGGAGTTCGCAAAGAAGAAGATCCATGGTGAAAAAGAGTGAAACCATCGAAGGATGGGAAGATCTTCCTGATTCTGGTCGGCGTCTTCCTTCTCGCGTACTTCGTGCCCTTCGCGAGCCTCCTCGTGCGGCGCTCCGCGCTGGAGGCGTTCCTCCTTCTTCAGGAGTACGCCCGCGAGCACGTCCTCCTCTGCCTCGTCCCGGCCCTGTTCATCGCTGGGGCGATCTCCGTGTTCATCAGCCAGAGGAGCGTGATCAAGTACCTCGGCGCCGGAGCAAACAAGGTCCTCGCCTACGGAGTCGCCTCCGTCTCGGGGGCGATCCTCGCTGTCTGCTCGTGCACGGTGATCCCGCTCTTTGCCGGGATCTACCGGCGTGGGGCCGGCCTCGGTCCGGCGATCGCCTTCCTCTACTCCGGACCGGCGATCAACATCCTCGCGATCGTCCTCACCGCGCGGGTCCTCGGAATCCAGCTCGGTGTCGCGCGGGCGCTCGGGGCGGTCCTCTTCTCGATCGTGATCGGCCTCGCCATGCACTTCCTTTTCCGGAAGGAGGAGAAGGAGAAGCTCGAGGCGTCCTTGGCCCTTCCCGAGGAGAAGGGAGGACGCCCCCTGTGGAAGACCGCGACGTACATCGCGGTCATGGTCGGGATCCTCATCTTCGCGAACTGGGGAAAGCCTGGGACGATCGAGATTCGCACCACCGACGGCCGCACGATCGCGGCGGCGCGGGCCGGCGAGACGGACGAGGCGATTCTCTACAAGCCGATCGCGGGCGGAGAGGGGGTCCTCTCCATCTCAAGATCCCAAGTGGAGAAGGTCACGTACGCGCCGTCGATCTACGCCTCGATCTACGCGGCGCGCTTCGTCGTCGCCGGGGCGCTCCTCCTTGTCCTCGTGGGCCTTCTCTTTCTCTGGTTTGCCCGGCCGGAGGTCGTGGAGTGGGGCGGGTCGACCTGGTCGTTCACCAAGTTGATCCTCCCGTATCTCCTGGGAGGGGTGCTCGTCGCCGGGTTCCTCCTCGGCCGCCCCGGCCATCCCGCGCTCATCCCGTCGGAGTGGATCAGCCGCGCGGTGGGGGGAAACTCCTGGGGGGCGAACGCGGCGGCGAGCGTTGCCGGGGCCCTGATGTACTTCGCCACCCTGACCGAGATCCCGATCCTGCAAGGGCTGATCGGCTCTGGGATGGGGCAGGGACCGGCCCTCGCCCTCCTTCTCGCCGGCCCCGCCCTCTCCCTCCCGAGCATGCTCGTCTTGGGAAAGGTGATGGGGGCGAAGAAGACGGCGGCATTCGTCTCCCTGGTGGTGATCGCCGCTACGCTCGTGGGGAAGCTCTACGGCACGGTCGTCTCTCCGTAGGTGCACGTTGAAATCAGGAACGGTTCCCTGGAGGTAGTTTATGACGAGTGAATCTCAGGCTAAGGCGACGAGCGGCGTCGCGCGACGTCTCTCGTTCCTCGATCGGTACCTGACCTTGTGGATCTTCCTCGCCATGGGGGTCGGCGTCGGGGTGGGATTCCTCTTCCCCGGTGTGGCGCCGGCTCTCGATCGCCTCTCCGTCGGGACGACCTCGATCCCGATCGCCGTCGGGCTCATCCTGATGATGTACCCACCGCTTGCCAAGGTCCGCTACGAGGAGATGGGACCGGTCTTCCGGGATGTCAAGGTCCTCGGGCTCTCCCTCGTCCAGAACTGGATCGTGGGGCCGATCCTGATGTTTGCCCTCGCCGTCCTCTTCTTGCACGACAAGCCGGAGTACATGGTGGGCTTGATCATGATTGGCCTTGCCCGCTGCATCGCCATGGTCATCGTCTGGAATGACCTCGCGGGGGGCGACACGGAGTACTGCGCGGGCCTTGTCGCCTTCAACTCGATCTTCCAGGTCCTCTTCTACTCTGTCTACGCCTACGTCTTCATCACCGTTATCCCCACGTGGTTCGGCCTGAAGGGGGTGGAGGTCCGCATCACCATCGCCGAGATCGCAAAGAGCGTCTTCATCTACCTCGGCATTCCCTTCCTTGCAGGCGTGATCACGCGGTTTTCGCTCATCAAAGCGAAGGGCAAAACGTGGTACCACGAGAGCTTCATCCCGAAGATCAGCCCGATCACACTCATCGCCCTCCTCTTCACCATCGTCGTGATGTTCTCGCTCAAGGGGGAGTACATCGTTGGGCTTCCGCTCGATGTCCTGCGAGTGGCTGCTCCTCTCCTCATCTACTTCGTCGTGATGTTCTTCGTCTCGTTCTTCATGAGCAAGAGGGTGGGCGCGACCTACGGCCAGGCGACTACCCTGAGCTTCACCGCCGCGTCGAACAACTTTGAGCTCGCGATCGCCGTGGCGATTGCCACCTTCGGCATCAACCACGGCGCGGCGTTCGCGGCGGTCATCGGGCCGCTCGTAGAGGTGCCGGTGTTGATCGGCTTGGTCAACGTCGCCCTCTGGCTGGGACGGAGGTTCTACGGCAGGGCTCGCCGGGGCGAGTCAGCGGAAGGGAGGGCGTCATGAAGGTCGAGATCCTGGGGACGGGCTGTCCGAAGTGTCAGGCGATGCTCCGCAACGTGGAACGAGCGGTCGGCGAGCTGGGCCTCGCCGCGGAGGTGGTGAAGGTGACTGACATCACTGCGATCGCCGCTGCCGGGGTGATGCTGACCCCGGCCCTGGTCGTCGACGGCGAGGTGAAGGTCGCCGGGAAGGTCCCCACGGTCGAGGAGGCGAAACGCCTCCTCAAGGAGGGAAGGAAGTGAGGTGCCTTGCGGAGTGGTTCCCCAAGTTGGTACAGAAGCCCGACGGGCTCTATCGGACGAGGCGACTGCCGGAAGAGGTCATGCGTTGCTGTCTGGAATAGCGTGGGGCAAGGAGGCTTAGTGTGAAACCAAGGATGATCCTTACGGCGGCCCTTCTCCTCTTCGTCGCCGCGAGCGTCGCAGCCCTCATCGTCGGGGAGACGACGGGAGGTCGAGGAGGAGCTCCCGCCGCGGGCTCGTCCGCCGCGACTCAGAGCCCTGAAGGGGCGTCTCTTCCGGCCGCGGTGGCGGAGACCGAGACACCGGTGGCCAGTACGGAGGAGGCCTTGGTCTCGCCCGAGATGGCCGCTCCTGCGGCCGTCCCTGCCGCCGCTTCATCTCCCGAGCACCGGGTGATCGCCTACTACTTTCACAACACCGCCCGCTGCCCGACGTGCCGCACGATTGAGCGCTACAGCTGGGAGGCCCTCCAGGCCTCCTTCGCGGCCGAGCTTCGCTCGGGACGCCTCGAGTGGCGGGTCGTCAACATGGAGGAGCCGGGGAACCGGCACTTCGTGGCGGACTACGCCATCTCCTATCCCTCCCTCGTCCTCGTCGAGATGAGGGGCGAGACCCAGATCCGCTTCAAGATCCTTGACCGGACCTGGAAGCTCGTCCACGTGGCGCAGGAGGCGTTCTCGACCTACGTGCGCGACGAGACGAGGGCCTACCTCGGAGGGGCGTGATGGGAGACTGGGTCCTCGGCGCGGGGACGGCGCTCTGGCTTGGGATCCTCACGTCGATCAGCCCTTGCCCGCTTGCGACGAACATCGTCGCGATCTCCTTCGTGGGAAGGCGGGTCGGATCTCCGGGTCGGGTCTTCTTCTCTGGCCTCCTGTACACCCTGGGCCGATCGCTCACCTACCTCGCCCTGGGCGTTCTCCTGGTGGGGAGCCTTCTCTCGGCGCCGCAGGTCTCCGCGACCCTCCAGAGGGTGATGACCAAGGCCCTCGGGCCGCTCCTCGTCCTGGTGGGGATGGTCCTCCTTGACTTGTTGCGTTTGAACCTGTCCGGCCGTGGGATCAGCGCGCGGATGCAAGCTCGCGTGGAGAGATGGGGCGCCTGGGGCGCCCTGGTCCTCGGGATCCTTTTCGCCCTGTCCTTCTGCCCTCTCTCGGCCGCGCTCTTCTTCGGGAGCCTCATTCCGCTTGCTATCCAGAACGGCTCGCGGGTCCTCTTGCCCTCGCTCTACGGGGTTGGGACGGCCCTCCCCGTGTTCGCCTTTGCCCTCTTAATCGCGCTTGGCGCGCGGTCTCTAGCGGCGGTCTTCGATCGCCTGACCCAGGTCGAGCGGTGGGCGCGGCGCGTCACGGGAGTCGTCTTCATCGGTGTCGGAATCTACTTCTCCCTCGCCTACATCTTCGAGGTCTTCGCGTGAGGAGAAGGATCTCGGCGAAGAGGCGACTCGGCTCCGTCGGGAATCGGGAGCGCGAAGGAAACGCCTCACGGCTTGGTGTCAGCGATCGCGAGATTCGTGCGCGGCCGACCGCTCTCGGTGTTGCCTTAGTGGACGGTCAGGTTTTTCTTGATCTCGTCGAACTCTTCCTTCGTGATCTCGCCCCTTGCGTACCGCTCCTTGGCGATCTCGATCGGATCTCGTCTCTCCGGCGGCCGTTCGTCCGTCCCTGCGCGCCCCACCAACCGGTTGATCGCCCAGACGATCAGGGCGATGATCCCCGCCCAGAGGAGGACCATCCAGATCCCGCCGAAGATCATCCACCAACCCATCCCCTCATGCCATCGCCACATGGTGATCCCTCCTCTTCCGTTCTTACAACGACGGCTCGTCTCTCTGCAAGCGCGCGCGGGGCTTCGGGTCGGCCAGAACCAAGGCGCCGTCTGCGGGCGATCAGATCGAATCGGCATCCCAGCCTAATCGCAGCGAGGGTAACCGCGGAACGAATCGCCGGCTAGGGTGTAGGTAGCGTGTGCGGGAGAACGCGGTGAGGAGCGAGAAGACGGCGGGGAGGCTCGCGGAGATGGGGATCGCGCACGTGACTCTTCAGGTCGAGTTTGAGCGCTGCAACTTCAGAGGGGGAGGGGGACCTGCATGTTCGAACCCGCACAGGGGCCGAGCGCGTCGCGGGAGAACCGGCTGGGCACGACCCCTTGCGCGCTCGCGCGAGCGGGGGTAGAGTTGCCGCCCAGAGGGAAGGAAGAAGGAGGAAAGGCATGAAGTGGCTTTGGCTTGTCTCATTTCTTTTGCTTTTTTTGATGGGAGTTGCCGCCCTTGCGGCCCCGCGGATCGGCTCAGACAGCCTCATCTACAACTTCGAAGTCCCCGTCGGAGTGGTCGTCAGCCACACCTTCACCCTGACGAACCTCGGGGACGAGGTCCTCACGATCACGAACGTCAAGGCGGCGTGCGGGTGCACCACGACGAGCCTCCCCAAGTCGAATCTCGCCCCGGGCGAGTCGGTCGGGCTCGAGGTCGCCCTGGACACGCGGGGCTACACCGGAAGCGTCATCAAGTCCGTCGAGGTCTCCTCGAACGACCCGACGACTCCCAGCCTCGTCCTGCGGCTTGCGGGCCTGGTCAAGGCGATGAAGCCTGGTTTTCACATCGCGGTCTCCGAACTCGATCGCCTCTTCTACCTCCTCGTCGACCTGCGTGAACCGGAGCGCTACGCGGTGGCACACCTCCTGGGCGCGATCAACATCCCTTACGCGGAACTTGGAACCTGGATCGGTCGGCTCCCTCACGGGGTCTCCCTCATCCTGTACGACGAGAAGGGCACCCTGAGCGACCAGGCGGTCCAGACCCTTCAGGCGGAGGGGTTCCCGGACGCGCGGAGCCTCCTCGGAGGGTTCGAGGAGTGGACTCGCGTCTACGACGAGAAGTTCACGTTCCCGTTCTAGCGTGATCGGGCCTCGCCCGTGGCTCCTCGAGGAGGGCTTGTGACAAGGGCCTTCGCCGTCCTAGTTGCCCTCGTTTCCCTCTTCTGTGTGGTCGGCTTCGCCGGTTCGACCGAGGTCCTCTTCTTCTACGAGGAGGGCTGTCCGCACTGCGGCCGCGTGATCGAGGTCCTGGACGACCTCGCGCGGACCGATCAGGGCTTCAGTGTTACCCGCTACGAGATCGGCTCCTTCGAGGCGCGTGACCTCCTCTCCCGCCTCCTCAAGGCGTACGGAGCGGAGATGGGGCAGGTCCCGCTCATCTTCGTCGGCGACGTGGCGATGGTCGGAGGGACGCTCTACGAGCCGGGGCGCTCGCCGGTCGCCCTCTCCGGCCGGCCGGAGGAGCTCGCCCTGCGCGAGGCCGTCCGCCACGCGATCGAGGTCGGTGCCCCCTCCCCGGTCTCCAAGCTCCCCGCGACGCAGGCCGAGCTCGTCCTGTTCGTCTCCCCGGACTGTCCGGACTGTCAACGCCTCGAGGAGGTCGTGGCCGGCCTCGCCTCGCGCCACCCCGAACTCGGAGTTGCGCGCTACGCGACCGGGACGGCCGAAGCGGACGAGCTCCTCAGGAAGCTCCTCCGCCTCGCCGGCGTCAGGGGGAAGGCGCCGGCCCTCTTCGTCGGTGAGACGGCGATCGTCGACGGGACGATCTACGAACGCCGCCAGGCCGGCCGGCCCTTCGCCTTCACCGATCAGGACGTCGCGGCCCTCGAGGCGACGGTCGAGCGGGCGATCGTCAACAAGGCCGGCTCGCCCGTCGACAAGCTCCGGGTGCGGGAGAAGGCGACCCTGTGGGCGGTGATCGGGGCGGCGGCCCTCGACTCGATCAACCCGTGCGACTTCGCGGTGATGATCCTCCTCCTGGGGCGACTCCTCGTCATCGGCCGGAGGGGGAAGGTCCTCTGGGCCGGCCTCGCGTTCGCAGCCGCGATCTACATCGTGTACTTCCTGATGGGCTTCCTCGTGTACACGATCCTCGGCGCCTCCCTTGGGACGCGCGGCCTCCGGAGCGGGTACATCCTTGCCATCTCGTGCATCGCGATCCTCGTGGGGCTCTGGCAGATGAAGGACCTCATGTGGTACGGGAAGTGGTTCTCCATCGAGGTCCCGGAGCGATGGAAGCCGAGCCTGAAGCGGGTCACTTCGTCGGTCTTCTCCGTCCCGGGCGTCTTCGTCGCCGGGCTCGTCGACGCCCTCTTCCTCGCCCCGTGCACCTCCGGGCCGTACATCGCGATCCTTTCCCTCCTTTCCCAGACCACGAGCCGCCTGCAGGGGGTCTTGCTCCTCCTCATCTACAACCTGATCTTCATCCTGCCCCTCATCGCCATTGCATTCACGGTCCACTTCGGGTTTACGACCACGGCCCGCGCCGAGCGCTGGCGCACGGCGCGCACCGGAAAGCTCCACTTCGTCACAGGGGTCGTCATGGTCCTTCTCGGAGTGGGGATGATCGTCGGTTTGCAGCTTGGATACATCTAGCTCCGAGGCATGCGCGGAGAGGAGGTCGTCGTGAAGAAAAGAAGATTGGTTTTTCTTTCCCTTGCGCTGGGACTTCTCGTCCTCGCGTGCGCGGCCGCGCGGGCGGACGACCAGGCGCCGATGGTCGTCGTCTTTCATGAGGAGGGGTGCCCGGACTGCGCGCGGATGCAGACGGTCCTCGATCAATTGGTCGCCGCCCACCCCGACCTTGTGATCGCCTACCACGAGATCAACTCCCCCGGGGCCGCTGAGCTCCTCGATCGGCTCTCCCGTTCCTACGGGGTCTTGCTGGTGAGGGTCCCGGTGATCTTCGTCGGCGACCGCGCGATCGTCGGCGCGGGCCGGGCGGAGGAGATGACCCTCCGCGAGGCGGTCGAGACCTGCCTCTCCGCGGGATGCCCTTCGCCGATGACGCGCTCAACCGAGTCCCTCGTCCCGTGGCGCGATCTTCTGATCGTAGGGGCCATCGCCGCTCTCCTTATCCTCTTCTTGCTCATTCAGGGGCTCTAGTCGCGGGACATCGGCTAGAGCGGCGCGACAGGGCTTGTCGAACTGTCCCTTAGTTTTCTAAACTGGCGCGGCGAGGGATGTCATGAGCAAAGCGGCCAAGCGCAAGTTTGCGGCACTGGGGAACGAGGAGCTGATCGACCTCCTCCGCCGCTCGGCGGAAGGGAGGGCGGACGACGCCGATCTATCCTCGCTGCGCGAGGAGATCGTAGAGCGAAACGTCGGGCTCGTGAAGTCGGTGGCCCTCGAGTTCCGCCATTCGGGCGAGCCGCTCGACGACCTGATCCAGGCCGGGTACATCGGGCTCTTGAACGCGGTCGCGAACTTCGATCTCGCGCGGAACACGCGCTTCTCCACCTACGCCACCTACCTGATCAAAGGGGAGATCCGCCACTACATCCGCGACCGCCACTCGACGATCCGCATCCCGCAGTGGGTGCAGGCGATGAACCAGCGGCTGAAGGAGGAGGAGGAGAGGTTCTTCCAGAGGGAGGGGCGGCCCCCCACGGTTGCCGAGCTCGCCCGGCGCCTGGGCTTGAGCGAACTGCAGGTCGTCGAGCTTCTGCGCGGCCGCGAGACGATGACCTACGTGTCGATCGACGAGGAGAGACGGAGCGAGGACCCCAACCCCGCTCCGCCCGACTTCGCTCACCTCGCTCCGGAGAGGGACGACTTCTCGTTTGACCTGCGGATGCGGATCCTCGTCGCGATCGAAGAGCTGGCCGACATCGAGCGCCAGGTGGTCGAGGGGCTCTTCTACCAGGGGAAGAGCCAGGCGGAGGTGGGGAAGAAGCTTGGGGTCTCACAGCGCCAGGTTTCCCGGATGAAGGAGGAGATCCTGGCTGAGATGAGGCGCAGGCTCCTCGACCCCGCGGGAAAGGGAACTGAACCGTGACCGCCGTAGGCATAATCGGCGATAGAATGGATCATACACAGGGGGACCGGGTTGCCTGACCTTCTAACTCTCATCGGGAGTGCCATCGAGAGGCTAAAGCGAAGCGTCGAGCTGTTCGAGACTTCGCAGCGCGACGGCGGGTTGCAGGAGCTCTTCTCTGTCATCGAGGAGATCGACCGCTACCTCGCGCAGATCGACGACGATCCGCTCCTCAAGCTCTCCCCCGTCGATCGCGCCGGCCTGGGAGAGCGCCTCGAGACCGTGAAGGGGGAACTTGCAGCGGTGATCGAGCGCCTGACCGCGGTCGGTTCCTAGCGGAAGAGAGCTAGAGAACGAGTGCTCGAACGGGCGCTCGCGCCGCCGCGACAAACAAAAGCCCTCGCTCATCCGTGAGGCATGAGCGAGGGCTCTTGATCGCACAGTTTGGGACTTACTTCTTCACCTCGGCCGAGTAGCCCCCATCCGTTCGGCTGAGGGCGATCGTGGTCGTGCGCTCGGCCTCGACGCTCACTGCCGGAAGCTCGAGCGGCGGGACGGTGTCGATCACGACGCGGTAGGTTCCAGCCGGAAGGTGTGGCCCCGGTTCGCCGAGGATCCCGGTGAAGGCCTCGACCCCTTGAGCGTCGTACACGTGGTAGCGGATGGGGACAGAGAGCCGCAGGGCGCTGCGCAGCTCCTCCGTGCTCTGGGCGCCGAAGTAGGTCCCGCCGGTCGCCTCGGCGATCGCCCGCAGCTGCTCGCGCGCCACGGCGTCACCGCCGACGTCGAACCCGACCACGTCGATCCTCAGGTCATAGCCGGCGGCGACGAGCGCCTTGGCGACGGCGACGGGATTCCCGCGACACGTCTCGCTCCCGTCGCTCACGAGGAGGACGAGCTTGGCGTCTGGGATGTTCCCAAAGTCGAGTTTCGTCTGCTCGAGGGCGTAGGCGATGGCGGTCGCGCCGCCGGGCTCCATCGCGCGGATCTGCGCTTGAAGGCTTGTGCGGTCGATCGGCCCGATCGGGACAAGGAGGCGGCTCGCCTCGTCGCAGCCGTTGAACGTCCGCAGGCCGATGCGGGTTCCATCGGGGATCGAGTCCACGAGCTCGCCGAGGACCTTCTTCGCGATCTCGATCTTGATCGACCCCTCGAAGGGGTCTCCCATGCTCGAGGAGGTGTCGAGGAGAACGAGGAGAGTTTGTGCGGTCGGACCCACGGAGAGGGCGAGCTCTCCGGCCGGGAGGAGCTCGAGGGCTCCGAGGGCTTCGCCCACTTCCTCTCGCACCGGTCCCATCGCCCCCACCGCGTCGATGCTCGGGCCTGGGCAGGGGGACTTGTCTTCATCGCCGGGGACGTCGGACAGGCGCACGAAGCGGAACTCCTCGCCGGGGTTTGCGAACGGGGCGATGTCGATCGCGCCGGGGTAGCCCTTCGTCTCTCCGACGCGCAGGAAGCGCACGCCGTCGGTGCTGATCTCGACGCGCCCGGGCCGGTCGTTCGTCGTGTAGATGAAGAGGTCGGGTCCTGGGACGTCGACGAGGCGGTTATCGACGAACTCGACGACGACGTCCCCACGCGCGTCGATCTCGCTCAGGCGAAAGCCGAGGGAGATGGAGCAGGGGTCGCAGCGCCCGCAGGCGACGCACCCCGGAGCCCCACAGTCGGGGGGGCCGAGGACGGCGCGTGGATCGGAGAACGCACACCGCACGCAGCTCGCCTCGCGGAAGGAGACGACGCGGTCGGCGAACGCGAGGTCTCCCTGAGGGAAGGTGACGCCCCCGTAAGTCGTCGGCGCGGCGAGCGCGAGAGGCGACACCACCGCAACGAGGGAGCCGATCAGGACTGCCATGAGTACCCGTACCGCACGCGCACCAGCCATCATTCGTTCACCTCCACCCCCTCTCCTCTCCTCACGAACCCGGAACCCTGCTACTAGCGTCCATCATAGGGCGAACTGGCCGGCAAGACAAGCGTCCCTTTCGCTTGCGTTCTGCGGAAGGAGGAGCAAAGCGCGCGTCTCGTGCGATGCGATTGACAGGTTCTCTCTCCTTGGCTAACATGGGGGCCGTCGCCGAGGTGGCGGAATTGGCAGACGCGCATGGTTGAGGGCCATGTGGGCATAACACGCCCGTGCGGGTTCAAGTCCCGCCTTCGGCACCAACCTACTTCCACGCCGGAGCGACCCCAGCGATGCGCATCCTGTTGGACGTGATGGGGGGTGACCTCCCCCCGCGGGAGCTCGTGAAGGGAGGGATCGCGGCGGGGCGCGCCTACGGCGTCGACATCGTCTTCTGTGGCGCCCCGACCTCAGTCCAGACGGCCCTCGCCGCGCAACGCGAGCGCGACGGAGGACGCTTCTCCATCCTCCCAGCCGCGCAGGTGATCGGGATGGACGAGCCCCCGGTCCGCGCCGTGCGCGAAAAGCGCGATTCATCCCTCGTGAAGGGACTCCTCTCCCTGCGCGCGAACGAGGTCGACGCCCTCGTCTCGCCAGGGAACACCGGCGCGGTCGTCGCTGGTTCGATCTTCACCCTTGGTCGGATCGCGCGGATCCCGCGGCCAGGGATCGCCGTCTCGCTCCCGAGCGTCGCGGGCGAGGATTTCCTGGTGATCGACGTGGGGGCGAACGTCGACTGCGCGCCCGAGCACCTCGCCTCCTTTGCCCTCATGGGGGCGACGTACGCCCGCGATGTCCTTTCAATCCCCCATCCGCAGGTCGGCCTCCTCAACATCGGGACGGAGAAGGAGAAGGGGAACAAGCTCGTCTACCGCGCGGTCGAGATCCTGGAGAGGGGGCCCCTCCCCTTCGTGGGGAACGTGGAAGGGCACCACCTCCTCGTCGAGCGGCCGGTCGACGTCGTCGTCTGTGACGGCTTCGTGGGGAACGTCTTCTTGAAGGCGGCCGAAGGAGGGGTGGCCGCGGTCTCGGCGCTCTTGAAGCGAGAGATCGCGAAGGGGATCGCGGCGAAGCTGGGGGCCCTCTTCTTGCGGCCGGCCTTCGCCGCGCTTCGGGAGAGGCTCTCCTACGAGCGCCGCGGCGGGGCGCCCCTCCTCGGGGTCGACGGGATCGTCGTGATCGCGCACGGGCGTTCCGATGCGGCGGCGATCGCCGGAGCGATCGACGTCGCCCGTCGCGCCGTGGAGGGGGGAGTGAAGGAGCGCTTGGAGCAGGGGATCGGCGCGTGGGGCGGGAATGGGGACTAGGATCGCCGCCACGGGGAGCTACCTCCCCGGCCGTTGCGTGACGAACGCCGACCTCGCCGGGATCGTGGAGACCTCGGACGAGTGGATCGTCAAGCGCACCGGGATCAGGACCCGCTTCCTCCTCGCTCCCGGGGAGGACCCTTCGCGCATGGGGATCGAGGCCGGGAAGAGAGCCCTCGCTCAAGCGGACGTCGCGCCGGAGGGGGTCGACCTCCTCCTCGTCGCCACGAACTTCCCAGACATGATCTGCCCCGGTTCCTCCCCGTTCCTCGCCGCCGGCCTGGGCCTTTTAGCGACTCCGTTCTTCGACCTCACGGCCGGCTGTTCCGGGTTCGTCTTCGGCCTCGCCGTCTCGGACGGCCTCATCCGCTCCGGCCTCTTCCGTCGCGTCCTCCTCGTGGGGACGGAGGCCCTCTCGCGCGTCACGGACTGGAGCGACCGCAGGACGTGCGTCCTCTTCGGCGACGGGGCCGGTGCCGTGCTCCTTGAGCCGGCCCCGCCGGGAGAGGGGATCCTCGGGAGTTCTCTGCACGGGGATCCAGACAAGATCTCCCTCCTTTACCTCCCCGCCGGCGGGACGCGGGCGCCGGCCTCCCGGGAGACGGTGGAGAGAGGCGAGCACTACCTGAAGATGGAGGGGGCGGGGGTCTTCCGCAGCGCCGTCCCGATGATGGAGCGCTCGACGCGGGAGGCGCTCGCCTCCGCTGGGTTTGCGCTCTCCGACGTCGACTGGCTCATCCCCCACCAGGCGAACCTGCGGATCATCGAGTCCCTGACGCGGCGCCTAAAGCTCGACCCGGAGCGGGTGATCGTGAACCTCGACCGCGTGGCGAACACCTCGACTGCGTCGATCCCGATCGCCCTCGACGAGGCCCTCCGCTCGGGCCGGATCGTCCCCGGCGACCTCGTCGTCCTCACCGCCTTCGGAGCCGGAGCGACCTACGGGGCCGTGGTCGTGCGGATGTAGCGATGGGCGCGCCGAGGGGAAAGAAGAGCGGGAGGCTGGCCTTCCTCTTCCCCGGCCAGGGCAGGATCCCCCAGGGGCCACCCGTCCCCTCGGAGGTCGGGGAGCGCCTCCTCGCCCTCGCCGAGGAGGCGGGGCTCCCCCTGCGGGAGTGGCTCGCGGAGAGGCGGACGGACCTCCTCGAGGAGACGCGCGTTGCTCAGCCGGCGATCTTGATCGATAGCCTCGCCAAGGAGGAGGCCCTGCGGAGGAGCGGGATCGATCCCTTCCTCGTCGCCGGGCATAGCCTCGGCGAGTACTCGGCCGCGGTGAGCGCCGGCCTTCTTGCGGCTGAGGAGGCCTTCGCTTTCGTCCTCGAGCGGGGAAGGCGGATGGCGGAGGTCTCGGGCGGGATGGCGGCGATCGTCAAGCTCCCTCTTGACGTCGTCCGCACGATCTGCGCAGAGGTCGTGCCGCCCCTTGCGATCGCGAACGTGAACGGCCCCGAACAGGTCGTGATCTCAGGAGAGCGTGAGGCGCTCGCGCAGGCTGCGGCGCGGGTGGAGAAGGCGGGAGGACGGGCGATCCCCTTGCGCGTCTCCGGGCCGTTTCACTCCCCGCTCATGGCGCGGGCCCAGGCGGCCCTCGCCCCGCGGATCGCGAAGCTCTCCCTGCGGCCGCCCGGCGTTCCCCTCGTCTCGAGCGCAAGCGGACGGGTCGAGACCGATCCGGAAGAGTGGCGGAGGCTCCTCTTGACACAGATCACCGCTTGCGTACGCTGGGTGGACGTGGTGGAGACCCTCGCTCGGGAGGGTGTCACGCGGGCGATCGAGGTTGGGCCGGGGGACGTCCTCGCCGGCCTTTCGCGGCGGATCGCGCCCAAGATCGAGTTCTTGAGTCTCGAGGAGGCGCTCGATGGGGGAGTTTGAGGGGAAGGTTGCGGTCGTCACGGGCGGGACGAGGGGGATCGGGCGCGCCATCGCCGGTCTCTTGCACCGCGCGGGGTGCTCGGTTAGAGTCCTCGCCCGCGACGAGAAGCGAGGTTTCGCCCTCGAGCGAGACCTTGCGGGCGCGCGCTTCCTCCGCGCGGACGTCTCCGTCCTCGCCGAGGTTGAGGAGGCGATCGGGTCGATCTACGCCGCGGACGGCCGGCTCGACTACCTCGTCAACAACGCGGGGATCACGCGTGACCGACTGATTCTCCGCATGAGAGAGGAGGAGTGGGACGAGGTCCTGAACGTGAACCTAACGGGGGTCTATCACTGCATCAGGGCCGCCCTCCGCTACATGCTGAAGGGAAAAGGAGGGGCGATCGTGAGCGTGGGCTCGGTCGTCGGGGAGACGGGGAACGCGGGCCAGGCGAACTACGCCGCCTCGAAGGCCGGCCTCGTCGGCCTCTCCCGCAGCGTAGCCAGAGAGGTCGCCGGCCGAGGGATCCGGGTGAACGTCGTCTCCCCCGGCCTCATCTTGACCGAGATGACGGCCGGCCTCGACCCCGCGGTCCGCTCCTCCTACCTCGCCCGCGTCCCCCTGGGGAGGGAAGGAACCCCGGAGGAGGTCGCCGCGGTCGTCGAGTTCTTGCTTTCGGAACGGGCCTCCTATATAACTGGGCAGGTCATTGGAGTCAACGGAGGGCTTTACCCCTGAACGGAGATCTGGAAGGGAGGTGTAGCTATCGATGAGCGATATTCCGGAGAGGGTGCGAGCGATCATCGCCGACCAATTGATGGTCGACCCGGAGGAGGTCCTAGATGAGTCCTCGTTCGTCGAGGACCTGGGGGCCGACTCGCTGGACACGGTCGAGCTAATCATGGAGTTCGAGGACGAGTTCGGGGTCGAGATCTCCGACGCGGACGCGGAGAAGATCTCGACCGTGGGCGAGGCGATCGCGTATCTTGAGAAGCTCCTGGAGGAGAAGGGAGCCTAGGCGTCCTCGGGGCGGGGAGGGAGAAGGGCGGATTCGTCGCCCTTTTTCTTTCTTCTGGCCTTTTCCTCTATCATCTGGAGTTGAGGTGATCCCGATGGCAGAAGGTGAGAAGCGCGGAGCCATCGGCCGCGCGAAGAGGGACCCCTACTCCGAGGAGGCCAAGTACCCCGAGCCGACCGTCTGTCCGCGCTGTGGCCTCGTCTACCGCGCCGGGAGGTGGCAGGCTGCGCGCGAGGCCCCTCCCGATCGGGCGAAGGAGAGCCACTGCCCGGCCTGCCGCCGCGCGATCGACCGCTACCCGGCCGGCCTCGTGAACCTCGAGGGAAGCTACTTCGAAGGGAAGCGCGACGAGATCCTGAACATCGTGCGCAATCAAGAGGCCGCCGTCTGTGCGACCCGTCCCTTGCAGCGGATCCTGTGGATCGAGGAGAAGAAAGGCGCAGTCGAGATTGCGACGACGAACTCTCATCTTGCGCTGCGGATCGGGAAGGCTGTCCACAGCGCCTGCAAGGGAGACCTCGTCGTGAAGCGGGCGGGGGAGGACCCCCTCGTCCGCGTCTTTTGGACGAGGGAGAACTAGGTGAAGGAGGTCCGCTCCCAGACGGTCGGCGCCTTCCTCGAGGAGGTCTCTTCCGCGAGTCCCACCCCGGGCGGAGGGAGCGTCGCCGCCCTCGCCGGAGCCCTCGCCTGCGGGCTTGGTCTCATGGTCTGCGCCATCGGCTCGAAGAAGGAAGGGACGGCCGCCCTCGCCGAGCTCGACGGCCGCCTGCGTCCCCTGCGGGAGAGGTTCCTCGACCTTGTGGTAGAGGACGCCGCTGCCTTCGATTCCGTGATGCGGGCCTTGCGCCTTCCCAAGGAGGACGTAGCGCGACCGGAGGCGATCGAGTCCGCCCTCAAGGGCGCAGCGGAGGTCCCTCTCGAGACAGCCGGCCGGAGCGTTGAGCTCCTCGACCGCCTTGTTGCACTAGCTCCCCTCGGCACGCGCCAGAGCACAAGCGACGTGGGCGTGGCGGCGATCCTGGGGAAGGCCACCCTCGACGCCGCCCTGTTGAATGTGGACATCAATCTTGCCTACCTGAAGGACGGGCGCTCGTCCGCGGAGTATACCGCCCGGCGTGCCGACCTCGCGGAGAAGGGCGTGAGGCTGGCGGAAGAGGTCCTTGCTGTCGTGCGGGCCCGCATCTAGCGATGCCGCCCTTCGGGGTCCCCGCGACGGAGCGCGGCGAGGGATGAACCCCATCGGGGTCGGTCGTCTCGAACGCTACCGGGGGATCGTCCCAGACTGGGACGCGTTCCTTGAAGCCTCCCGGCGGCCTCTACCGACCGTGATCCGCACGAACACCCTGCGCATCGCGCCAGATGAGCTTCGTCGCCGCCTCGAAGGGAAGGGGTTCTCCTTGCTCGAGGTCCCCTGGGCGCGCGGGTTCTTCCGGGTCGCTCGGGAAGGGATCGCAAGGACGCTCGAGCACTGGCTCGGCCTCTTCTACGTGCAGGAGCTCGTGCAGGCCCTCCCGGTGATCGCCCTCGACCCGCGGCCCGGAGAGGCGGTCCTCGACCTGTGCGCCGCTCCGGGAGGGAAGTCGACCCAGGCGAGCGCCCAAATGGGGAACCGAGGCCTCCTCGTCGCAAACGAGCCGAGCGGCCGGCGTCAGCAGGCCCTCCTTGCGAACCTGAACCGCACGGGGATCCTGAACGCGGCCGTCACCGCCTACCGCGGGGAGTCGTTCCCTCTTTCGATGCGTTTCGACCGCGTCCTCGTCGATGCGCCCTGCTCGGCGGAGGGGACCCTCCGCCGGGCGGGAAGTCCGCGCGAGGGGGCCTTCCCGGCGGTGATCGAGCGGATGGCCGCCCTCCAGCGGCGCCTCGTCCTGCGCGGGTACGACCTCCTGCGGTCGGGAGGGACCCTCGTCTACTCGACGTGCACCTTCGCGCCCGAGGAGAACGAGGGGGTCGTCTCGACCCTCCTTGGGAAAAGGGACGCGGAGCTTGAACGAGTTGAGCTTCCCTTCCCCGCCTCCCCGGGGGTCACGGAGTGGGGAAAGGTTGCCTTCCCGGCCGAGGTGACCCGGTGCATCCGCGTCTACCCCCACGAGCTCGATAGCGGAGGAGGGTTCCTTGCCCGCCTGCGCAAGCCTTAGGGACGAGGTGGTCGCCTGCCTTGGGAGGCGCTTCGGCGTCCCGCCCGCCGTCCTAGACGGGCTTCTCTTCCAGGAGGAGAAGGGGGAGGTGTGGGCCGCGACCACGTCCCTTCCCGCGGGTCTCTCGTCGGTCCGGCCGTCCGGCCTGCGCGCCTTCCGCCGGACGGGGTCTTTTCTCAAGCCGACGAGCGCCTTCCTTGCGCTTCTGGGTGACTCCATCACGACCTCCCGGGTCGAACTCGCGGAGATGGGCGAGTTGCGCCAACTCCTCTTGGGAAAAGCTCTTCCCTCACCCGCGAGCCCGGGCTTCGTCGCGATCTCGTTCTGCGGCGACGTCCTCGGCTGCGGCGTTGTGCAGAAAGGAGCGGTGCGGGCGCTCATTCCGACCGGGCGGAGGAAGGAACTCCTCGACGCCCTCGCCTCCGTAAGGGAGGCGTAGACCGGCCCTCGCCCGCGCGAAAATCGCGGCCCGACGGTGATCTGCATCACCGAAAATCCTCACCCATTCTGCTAAGATGGGCCTCGGGGGTAACTAAGGAGGTAAGAATGCGTGGCAAAGGACTAGTGCTATCTAGTCTGTTCATCGCGTCGCTCTTTGTCTCCCTCGCCAGTGTGGCGGCCGCGGAGAACTTCGTTCTCGTCTTCGACGCGTCGAACAGCATGAACAAGTCGTTTGACAGCGCCTCCCGCATCGACGTGGCGAAGGAGGCATTCGTCGAGCTCTTGGGTGTCCTCCCCGAGGGAATGAACCTGGGGATCTTCGTCTATGGACGGCGGACGGAGAAGGAGGATCGCGCTGCGAGCTGTGTGGACATCGAGGAGGTCTTCCCCATCCAGCCGTTTGGGGCTTCCCTCAAGGGAAGGATGACGAGCGAGATCCTGGACACGACCGCCCGCGGCCTCACGCCGCTTGCGGATGCCCTCATCGCAGCCGCGGACGCCCTCTCCGTCCTGCCTGGAGAGGGGACAATCATCCTCCTAAGCGATGGGGAGGAGACCTGCGGCGGTGACCCGCTCGCGGCGGCGCAGCGGATCGGGGCGATCGTCCCGCGGATCGTCCTCTACGTCGTCGGCCTTGACGTCGATGCCGCGGGCCGCGCGACCCTTACCGCCCTCGCTGAGGCGACCGGCGGCGAGTACCGCCACGTGGACGAGGCGGGCGACCTCTTCGCCGCCCTCTTCGCCGCGGTCTCCCCGACGCCACAGCCGAAACTCGAGGTCCCAGCGGAGTACGCAGCCCTCGCCGCGGCTTGGGGGATCACGAACGTGATCATCGGAACGGAGGGGGACGACAACCTGTATGGGACTCCTGGAAACGACTTGATCCTGGGCCTTGGTGGGGATGATTTCCTCATCGGCCTCGGTGGGAACGATGTTCTCATCGGTGGCGACGGGAACGACATCCTCGAGGGTGGCCTCGGGGATGACCTCCTCCTCGGCGGAGCGGGGTGCGACGTCCTCTTTGGCGGCGCGTGCGATGATACCCTCTGCGGCGGGCCGGGGGACGACTCGCTCGAGGGCGAGGCCGGGAATGATTGCCTCGACGGCGGGCCGGGGGACGACCGACTCCTCGGCGGACCCGGTGCGAATCGCCTCCACGGCGGGGGTGGGTGCGACGTCCTCCTTGAGGGCGACGTCGTCGACGAGCCCTGCCCGGGCTGCGGGTGCGTCCCGCTTCCGGCGACCTGCCCGCTCGCTCCGGCTCCTTCCTGCCCTGCGCCGATCCCTCCCTGCCCCGCGCCCGCAAACGGCAAGGTCGTGGATGAGGGAGGGAGGATCAAGCTCCACGGGAGCGTGACCGATCGAGACTGCAACACGACGAGCGTCCTGTGGGAGGCGTCGAAGGGGCGCTTCGACGACCCGCGCTCGCTCGAACCAGTCTACTGCGCTCCGCTCACGGACCGCTGTGAGGGAGAGGACGTTCTCATCACCCTCACCGCGGCCGACAGTTGCGGGGCGACCGGCCGCGACTCCTTCGTCCTGCACATCAATAACGTAAACCACGCCCCGCTCATCGACGCCGGGGACGACCTCGTCCTCGACGAAGGGGAGAGCGCGGTCCTCGCCGCGCGGGCCTCGGACCCAGACGGGGATGCCCTCGTCTTGCGCTGGAGCGCCGAGCCCGGCCGGGGGAACTTCGCCGACCCGTCCCTCCTCACCGCCGTCTACACCGCCCCCCTGACCGATCGCTGCGACGGGGAGAGGATCGTCCTCACCCTCACCGTGACCGACCGCTGCGGGGCGACGACCTGCGACACCGTGGTCGTCCGCGTGCGAAACAAGAACACGGCGCCGATCGTCGACCTCGGTCCGGCCTTCTCGATGGAGGAAGGGGCGACCGTGCGCATGACGCCGGTGGTGAGCGACCCCGAGTGCGACCCGCTTGTCTACTACTGGACGGCGACGGCCGGCTCGTTCGACGACCCCTACGCGGCGAACCCCTGTTACATCGTGCCCCTGACCGATCGCTGCGACGGGGAGGACGTCATTCTTACCTTCACCGTGACCGACCCCTGCGGACTCTCCGCGTGCGATAGCGTCACCGTTCACGTTTTGAACGTGAACGCTCCTCCGGTCGTGAGAGCGGATCCCTAAAGGATCAAGCTAGACACGGCGATCGTTGGCTGGTCTGCTCCGTCCCTCGCGGGCGGAGCAGATCTTTTTGGAGGGCGGGCA
>CAYHEK010000009.1:0-26730 GCA_964355545.1 uncultured Thermotogae bacterium
GGATAGCCGTGGTGGGAGAGGGTACGACCAGATCCGCATCCACGTCGTGAATGTCAGGCGACCGAAGTAGCCGCGAACCGAGAAGAACGACCGCAAGCGGATAGACGGTTCCTCGAGTACGCTAAGACGAAAGCACCCTCACCGGTGCGGCGATCCGGTGAGGGCGCTCCTTCCTAGAGGACGTTTGAGGGCAGGATGTACTTCCCCTTTTGGAGCCGGATCCACTCGTCGAGGCCGCCGAGGAGGCTCCGTGCCTCGGGGAAGCCGTTCTGCTGCAGGGTCTGCGCCGCTTGATCGCTCAAGGGACCGTTCTGGTCGTAGAGAATGATCAGGATCCCCTGAGGGAACTGGCTCGTCCACTGGTCGAGCTCCGCGTAAGGGACGTTGATTGCGCCGATCAGGTGGCCAATAGCGTACTCCTCGGGCTCCCGTAGGTCGACGAGGAGGTAAAGCAGGTAGTTCAAGTCGCCGGCGGAGAGCTGGTAGGCCTCGGCGCGATTGACAGTCCCAAGAAGGGCAAGCTGGAGTTCGGAGGTCTCCGGGTCGTTCGACGCGACGGTGATCGTCTTCGCGATTGCCCCCGCGAACCCGGACGTGTCGACGAGCGCGGCAAGCTCGACCGACTCCCCTGGGGCGAGGGTCGTCTTTGCAAGGGCGGTAGTCGTGCACCCGCAGCTCGTGGTGACCCCCGTGATCACGAGAGGCTCGTCCCCCTCGTTCGTGAGGAGGAAGGTGTGGCTGACCGCGAGGCCGGCCACGACCTGCCCGAAGTCGTAGGATGGGTTGTCCACGCTGATCTTCGGCGCTCCGATCGCCGCGGCCCCCAGCATGGCGACGGCGAGGAGAGAAACCAGAGCGATCCTGTTCATAGCATCCTCCTTGGTGTGATTATAGCCAGGGTTCGAGGGTGGAGTCACTGAGGCGGACGGGGTGGTCGGAGAAGCGGACGATCCCCTGCCGGTCGATGACGAAGGTGTGAGGGATTCCGAAGATCCCGTAGCGGCGAGCGACCTCGCGCGCCGCAGAGAGCGAACCCCACACGGCGACAAGTTCCTTTGAGCCGCTCGTTGCCAGGTAGTCGATCGCGTCCTCGGCCGTGCGGTCGAGGCTCACCCCGACAAGGACGACCCCGGCCTCCCGATGGCGGGCGGCGAGGGCCTCGAGGCTTGGCATGGAGGCGCGGCACGGCGCGCACCAGCTCGCCCAGAAGTCGAGGATGACCACGCGGCCGCGAAGGTCGGAGAGGGTGATCCCGCCGCCGTGCAGACCGAGGAGGGCGAAGTCCGGCGCGGCCTGGCCGGCCTGGTTCCCCACGGGGATCCCCGCCGGGGCTGCGACCTCAAGGGGAGCGGTCCTTTCCGGGTCCCGCGCCGGTTCGGAGGCGACGACCGGCGGGGCAACTTCCTTGGGGCTCGTTGTCGTTTGGTCCTCTCCTCCTTGGCCGGGTTCCGCCGCGGGAACGGCCTCGGTCGCCTCGCTCGAAGGGGTCACGCCTGGCGAGATGGGGACGGCCTCCGCCGTGGGCGGGAGGTCCTTCACGGGAGCTCGCTCGTGGAGGAGGACCGCGGCGACGGCGCCGAGCGCGAGGACCGCAACGAGGGTCAAGAGGACGTAGAGCCGCCGACTCCACCAAGCAGGTTTCTTTCCCGACCTCATCCGTCTCCCTCCTCAGCGATCGATCTTGCAGGCGAAGAATCCCTCTGTCCAGCCCCCCTGTCTCGTTCCCCCAGCATAGCCGTCCTCGGTGAGGATCCCGTGAAGGCGCGGTGAAGCCGCCCTGAAAACCCGAGAGTGAGGCCGTCGGCTCCTCGATCGTGGCCCGGGGAGGCCCGGGAACGGTGAGGGTCGCTTCCTCTGCTCGAGTGATCAAGGCGTTTTCTCACTGAGCACGCGTTCTTTCGCGCGTGCGACAGAGGGGCTTGACATGCTTTTTCTTGCTAGTAAAATTCACAGTTCTGAGCGTACCGACCAGGCACGCTCTACAAAGGGGGTGCTCGGTGAGAGCGCAGGAGGGACCGAAGTTCTACGGCGCGGTCACGGTGAGCGAGCGGGGGCAGGTGGCAATCCCCGCTCGGGCTCGGCGAGACCTGGACATAGAGGAAGGCGAGAAGCTTCTGGTGTTTGCAGCCGGAGGAGCCGGGCTCTTCTTTACGAGAGCAGAGGAACTGAAGCGGAGGATGGGGAAGATGTTAGGGGTTTACCAGGCCGCGTTGAAGAGCGACGAGAGAGGAGAAGAGCCGTCGAAATAACGCAGGAGTCCTGGATAGGACTCCCTCGCCGGCGTTTCGTCCTTGTTCGATGGGGCGCGCCGTTCTTTCCATCGGTTCCCGGAGAGCGCCCCGCTATCCGCGGGGGAGTCGGCTGAAGTAAAGAAGGAGTGGAATGACCGCTACGGTAGAGATCGAAGAGCTTGTGAAAGTGTACAAAGGGGGGATCCGCGCCGTCGACGGGGTCTCCTTCGGGGTCAACGAGCAGGAGATCTTCGGATTCCTCGGGCCCAATGGCGCCGGGAAGTCCACGACCATCAAGTGCGTGATCGGGCTCCTGCGCCCCACGTCGGGGCGGATCCTCATCCGCGGCACGGATGTCCGCCAGAATCCGAAGCTGGTCAAGCGGACGATCGGCTACGCGTCACAGGAGACGGCCGTGGACGATCGCCTGACAGGATGGCAGAACCTCTTCCTCCAAGGTCGGTTCTTCCACCTCACGCGGAGACAGATCGCCGAGCGCGGCGAGGAGGTGCTGCGCCTGTGCGGCCTGTGGGAGAGGCGGAACGACTCCGCCGGGACCTACTCCGGCGGGATGCTGAAGCGGCTCGACATCGCCGCGGCCCTCATTCACCAGCCGAGCGTCCTTTTCCTGGACGAGCCGACGCTGGGACTCGATGTCCAGACCCGCAAGGTGATCTGGGAGTACATCGAGAAGCTTCGGAGCGAACAGAAGATGACGATCTTCCTCACCACGCACTACATGGAGGAGGCCGACGCCCTTTGCGACCGGTTGGCGATCATCGACCGGGGGAAGATCATGGCCATCGACCGACCGGGGACGCTCAAGGCCCAGATCGGCGGGGACGTGATCACGGCGCGCTTCGTCGCTTTGGATGAGAGGATCTCTCGGTTGGTTCAGGCGATCTCCGCGCTGCCCGAGACGATCGCGGTGACCTCCCTGGAGGACGGCTTGAAGCGGATCGTGGTCCAAAAGCGCGGAGACCAGGTGATCCCAGAAATCTTTGCCCTCGCGGCGAAGAACGAGGTCAGTGTGGAGTCGATCCGGCTCCACCGGCCGTCCCTGGACGACGTGTACCTTCACTTCACCGGGCGCGAGATGCGCGACGAGCAGGGATCCCGGGAAGAGATCGGGAGGACCCGCATGATGCAGAGGAGGCTGCGACGATGACCATTTTCTCTGACGTTTGGTACGTGGCCTGGCGCGAGCTCGTGATCTTCGTGCGAACCCCGGCCCGCATCATCATGGTGGTGGTCCAACCGCTCATCTGGCTCGGCCTCATGGGGAACATGATGCAGGGGTTTGCGAAGAGCCCGATGGTCGGCCAGATGCTCGGCACCGGGAACTACCTCGCCTTCATGACACCAGGGATCATCCTGATGACCGTCCTGTTCGGGGGCGCGTTCTCCGGCATGTCCATCGTCTGGGATCGGCGGATGGGGTACCTGGAGAAGCTTTTGGCGGCGCCGATCTCCCGCGCGGCGATCCCGTTCGGGAAGGCGCTCGCGGCCGCACTCCAGGCCGGGATCCAGATCCTGATCATCACCCTCATTGCCACGGCTCTCGGCGTCCGATTCGCTACCGGGCCGCTCGGCCTCATCGTGATCCTCCTCATCGCCATGTGCTTCAGCCTGATCGTGAGCAGCCTATCCCTCTCCTTGGCGGCGCGCATCAAGAGCCACGAGACGCTCATGGCGATCGTGAACTTCCTCACCATGCCGCTCATGTTCACGAGCAACGCCCTCTTCCCCACGCAGGCGATGCCCGGGTGGCTCGCCACGATCGCCGAGTACAACCCGGTCACCTACGCCGTGACCGCAATCCGCCAACTCACCGTATCGGGCTGGAATTGGCTTGCCATCGCCTCGAGCCTGGGGATCCTCGCGGGACTCGTGATTGTCTTCCTCGCCCTCTCGCGGTTCCTTTTCCAGCGGGCGACGGCGGAGTAGCTCGCGCGGCTTGTTATCCTCTGCCGTTCGGGCAGAGGGAAGGAGATCCATCTTGAGCGGCCCGGGCCGCGGGCGCGGGGTCCGCTCATGCTCATCTTGCGTGAGACAAGACGTTGACTACCCCTTGCCCCGCTCCTTCCGTATCATCGTGAGAGGAGGGAAGAATGGAGATCGAGGCTCTCAAGCACAAGGCGAGCGCGCTGCGGGGGGACGTCTTGCGCATGGTGACCCAGGCGAACTCGGGGCACCCCGGCGGCGCCTTGGGGATGGCCGACGTCCTCACGGCCCTTTTCTGGCGCTACCTCCGCCACGATCCCAAGCGGCCGGACTGGCCGGAACGCGACCGTTTCCTCCTCTCGAATGGCCACACCTGCCCGATCCTGTACGCGATCCTTGCCGACCGCGGCTACTTCCCGCGCGAGGAGCTGTGGCGCTTCCGCAGGCTCGGCGCTCTCTTGCAGGGGCACCCGTCCACGGCGTGGAAGATCCCCGGGGTCGAGGTGTCAGCCGGCTCGCTCGGGAACGGGCTCTCCGTCGCCCTGGGGATGGCCCTCGCCGCGGGGCTCGACGGCCGCGATTCGCGGGTGTACTGCTCGATCTCTGACGCGGAATGCCAGGAGGGGCAGCCCTGGGAAGCGGCGACCGCCGCGGTCCACTATCGCATCGATAACCTCTGTGCGATCCTCGACTGGAACGGCTGCCAGATCGACGGCCACACGAAGGCGATCATGGACGTCGGCGACCTCGCGGCGAAGTTCCGCGCCTTCGGCTGGAAGATAGAAGAGATCGACGGGCATGATTACAGAGCGATCACGGCCGCGTTCGACTCGTTCCTCGAGGCTCAGGGCTCCGGGAGGCCGACCCTTCTTGCCTGCCACAACACGCTCGGGAAGGGGGTCTCGTTCATGGAGGATGACCCCAAGTGGCACCACGGCGCCCTCTCCCCCGACGAGCTCAGGCAGGCCCTTGTTGAACTCGGCCTAGAGCCCTGACGCCTTCCCCGGTCGGGACCAGTCGGGGCGGAGAGCCTTCCTGCCGGCGAGGTAGCGTTCCGCAGCGGCGGCGGCGATCGCGCCATCGGCCGCGGCGATCACCGCCTGTCTCAGTCGTACGCAGGTGACGTCGCCCGCGGCGAAGACGCCCGGGACGCTCGTTTGTCTCTCCTCGTCTACAACCATGCAGCCGTCCGCGCCGAGGGCGACCTCTTCCCCGAGGAAGCCCGTGATCGGCCGGGCACCCTGGAGGTAGAGGAAGACACCGGCGACGGGGAGGGTCGTCTCGCCACCGTCCCCGACTGCAAATCGCACCGCCTCGACCCTCTCCTCTCCCACGATCTCGCGCAGGGATGTCCGTAGGTGGACCTCGATGCGCGCCGTCCCTTCCACCTCCTCGACGAGACGCGGCGAGGTTCGGAGCCTCTCTGTGGGGACGAGGAGGTGGATCCTCTTCGCGAACTTGGTGAGGAAGAGGGCCTCCTCGGCCGCCTCGTCGGTCGCCCCGGCCACGGCGACCTCCGCGTCGCGGAAGAAGAAGCCATCGCAGGTCGCACAGTAGGAGACCCCGCGGCCGATGAGCCTCTCCTCGCCGGGCACGGTCTTTTCTCGTCCCATGGAGCCGGTAGAGACGATCACGGCCCGCCCGCGCCAGACGCCCTTCGTCCCGCGGACCTCCTTCGTCTCGCCGCCGAGTCGGGCGAGGATTACCTTGTCCTCCACGAAGTGTGCCCCAAACCCCGCTGCCTGGCCGCGGATCCTCTCAAGGAGAGAGAGCCCGCTCGTCTCACCGGGGAGGCCGGGGTAGTTGGCGATCCTCTCCGCTTGAGCGAGGGCTCCCGCCGCGATCCCCTTGTCCACCACGAGGGTGGACAGGGCCGCGCGGGCGGCGTACAGGGCCGCCGTGGAGCCGGCCGGCCCGCCGCCGATGACGACGACGTCGTAGAGCTCCTGTTTTGGAGTCCCTTCCTCCCGCGAGGGAAGGGGAAGTTCCATGGGGCCTCCTTTACTTTTCACCCTTCTCGCGGCGGATGACGAGGGCGCGCGACATCGCCGCGGCGTCGACCGTCACCCGGTCTCCACCCTTGATCTCGCCGGAGACGATCTTCATCGCGAGCGGGTTCTCCACGAGGCGCTTCAACGCCCGCTCGAGGGGTCGCGCCCCGTAGTGCGGGTCGTACCCCTCCTTCGCCAGGACCTTCTTCGC
This sequence comes from uncultured Thermotogae bacterium, assembly GCA_964355545.1. Taxonomy (GTDB): domain Bacteria; phylum Bipolaricaulota; class Bipolaricaulia; order UBA7950; family UBA9294; genus JAPLGE01. The sequence continues at coordinate 6,378 of CAYHEK010000009.1, forward strand.
CTCGGGGGTGAGGCCAAGCGAGATCCCCTGCTCGGCAAGGCGCTCGTCCAGAAGGGCTACTTTAAGGTCGACGATCTTGGAGATCGCCCCCTCCGAGAGGGAGTGGAAGATGATCGTCTCGTCGATCCGGTTCAGGAACTCCGGTCGGAAGGTGTGCACAAGCTCGTCCTTGATCTTCTCGTGGACCCGCTCCTCGGGGAGGTCGCCTGTGAAGTGCTCGCTCCCCACGTTTGAGGTCATGATGATGATCGTGTGGCGGAAGTCGACCGTCTGGCCGTGACCGTCGGTGAGGCGGCCCTCGTCGAGGAGCTGGAGGAGGAGGTTCATCACCTGCGGGTGCGCCTTCTCCACCTCGTCGAACAGGACGACCTGGTACGGCCGCCGCCGCACCGTCTCGGTGAGCTGTCCCCCCTCCTCGTAGCCGACGTACCCCGGCGGGGACCCGATCAGGCGCGCTACGGTGTGGCGCTCCATGTACTCGGACATGTCGATCCGCGCAAGGGCCGCATCGCTCCCGAAGAGGAACGCGGCGAGGGCCTTGGCGAGCTCCGTCTTCCCCACCCCAGTCGGCCCGAGGAAGAGGAAGGTCCCGATCGGCCGGCGCGGGTCGGCAAGCCCAGCGCGCGAGTGGCGCACGGCCTCGGCGATCGCGCGCACTCCCTCCTCCTGGTCGATGACTCGCTTGTGGAGGAGGTCCTCCATGTGGGCGAGGCGCGTCCGCTCCTCTTCCAGCATCCGCTCGGCGGGGATCCCGGTCCATTGGGAGACGATTGTAGCGATCTCCTCCTCGGTCACCTCGCCCTCTCTCTTGTCCACCCGCAGCCGGCTCGCCGCCTCGTCGACGAGGTCGATCGCCTTGTCCGGAAGGAAGCGCTCGGAGATGTAGCGCTCGGAGAGCTTCGCCGCCGCGCGGATCGCCTCGTCGGTAATCGTGACGTGGTGGTGCTCCTCGAGCTTCGGCCGCAGCCCCTCGAGGATCGAGATCGTCTCCTCGACGGTCGGCTCGCGCACGAAGACCTTCTGCAGGCGCCGCTCGAGGGCGGAGTCCTTCTCGATGTGCTCGCGGTACTCGTCGAGGGTCGTCGCGCCGATGAGCTGGAACTTCCCGCGGGAGAGCGGCTCCTTCAGCATGTTCGAGGCGTCGATCGCCCCCTCGGCCGCACCGGCCCCCACCACCGTGTGCACCTCGTCGATGAACACGATCGTCTTTCCGGCCTGCGCCTCGATCTCCTTGATCACCGCCTTCAGGCGGTCCTCGAACTCCCCGCGGAACTTGGACCCGGCGACCATCGCCGCGATGTCCAGGGCGACGATCTCCTTCCCCTTGAGAGGCTCGGCGACTGTCCCCGAGGCGATCCGCTGCGCGAGGCCCTCCACCACCGCCGTCTTCCCGACCCCCGGCTCGCCGATCAGGACGGGGTTATTCTTGCGGCGGCGGGAGAGGATCTGCTCCATGCGGCGGATCTCCTCGTCCCGGCCGATCACCGGGTCGAGTTCGCCGCGGGAGGCCATTTGGGACAGGTTCATGGAGTACTTCTTCAGGATCTGGTAGCGCTCCTCCGAGGAGCGGTCGGTCACGCGCTGCTCGCCGCGGACCTTCCGCAGCGCGGCGTAGATCGACTCCGGGCTGATCTCGTGGCGGTCGAGGACCCGCTTCAAGGCGGGGTCGGTCGCCCGGCTGATCGAAAGGAGAAGGTGCTCGATCCCGACGAATTCGTCGTGGAGCCGCTCGGCCTCCATCTGGGCGCCGGCCACGACCGCGTCCAGGCGCGGGGTGATGTAGATCTGCGTCCCGATCGGCCCGGAGACGGAGGGTTTCCCCTTGAGGAGAAGGTCGAGGTCCTTGGCGAGGCCGGCCGAGTTTATACCCATCTCTTGGAGGATCTTTTGGCCCACGCCCTCCTTCGTCACGAGAACGGTGAACAGATGCTCGACATCGAGCTGGTTGTGCTTGTAGCGCGAAAGGAGGTCCTGCGCCTCGTGGAAGAGCTCCTGCGCGCCCTCGGTCAACTTATCAAAGCGGATCATCCCACTCACCCCAAATTAGCAATCAAAATACCGGACTGCTAAGAGCAGTCTAACCCCTCACACCGCGTGTGTCAAGGAACCGACATCGCACATCCGTGAAGCAAGAAAAGCGGAAAGGAAGGCGCGGGAGGCCTCTCGGTCAGGGCTTGGTAAAGGTGAGCCGCTCGCGGTCCTTGACCACGCCGGGGAAGCGCAGGACGCGGTTGTGCATCGCGAGGTAGACCCCCGGCTCGACGAGCCGCGTCGCGAGGAGGGCCTCGGTCAGGTTCTGGAGGGCGTCGGTGTCGCGGAACTCGTAGGGCCGCATCGCGCCGGTGAGGATAACCGGCGCGGAGAGAGGGGAAAGCTCGCGCACGAGGAGCTCGCCCGTCTCGGTGAGGGTGTCGGTCCCGTGCAGAATGACGACCGCGTCGCTCCGGTCGAGGGCCCGTCGTGTCGCCGCGAGGATCCGCGCCCGATCGGCCGGGGTCATCTCGAGAGAGTCCTTGAACACGACCTGTTCGTAGGCGATCGCAAGGTCGGGGAGGCGGAGGGTCGAGAGCATCTTGGGGAGGATCGTATGGTAGTTGCGAAGCGATCCGTCCCGCTCATCGTAGGTCTTCTCGATCGTCCCGCCGGTCGTCAGGATAGAGACTCTCATTGCACACTCCTTGCTGGAAAGGGAGGCCCTTGCGATTATGCCGGAGGAGAATCGGGTGTGCGAGGGGTAGGACGGCTACGAACGGAGTCCCTTCAGGGTCATGTTCACCGCCGCGTAGAGGAGGGCGAGGCCGAAGAGCTGGCGGAGACGGTTTTTGGGGATGCGGCCGCTGAGGCGCGGGCCGATCTGCGCGCCGATCACAAGGCCGATGATCAAGGGAAGGGCAAGCTCCGGGTGGAGGTTCCCCAGCCTCCAGTGCTGATAGGCCGCCATGGCCGCCGAAGGAGCCATCACGAAGAGGCTCGTCGCGACTGCAGTCACGATGTCGATCCCCAGGAAGACAGCGAGGGCGGGGACGAGGACCGTCCCACCTCCGATCCCGAACAGGCCCGACGCTGTCCCGGCAAGGAGGCCAGCGAGGGTTGTGAGCGCGTACAGGCGCGCTCCCCTCGCCTTTCCGCGCAGTGAAAACCGGATCTCCTTTTCGGACTTGCCGCGGAGCATCGTCGCGATCGGATAGAGGAGGAAGAGGCCAAAGGCAACGGAGAGCCAGCGCGGCTCGATCCTCTCCGTCAGGCGGGCCCCACAAAAGGCGCCAAGGATCGTCGTCGGCATGAGGAGGAGCCCGAGCCGAAAGTCGATCAGGCGTTTGCGGCCGTAGACGAGGGAACTCGAGAGGCTCGTGAACACGACCCCGGCGATGCTCGTTCCTACGGCCTCCTGCGTCGTCGCGACGAAGCCGGCGAGGGAGAGGAGAGGGACCATGAAGATCCCCCCTCCTACGCCGAGGAGGCTCGCGAGGACGCCGATCCCGCCCGCAGCGAAGAGAAGTGCGACGAAGACCCAGGCCACCAAGTCTGCTGCCACCTCCCCGTAGGTATGGGGAAGAGACTATACGCGGTACGGAGTGGGCCGTCATGCACGAGGGAAGGCGTCGATCCCACCCGTGGACGGCCATCACAGGAAGAGGTAAAGTTGCGGGAATCAAGCGACTAAGGTGCTTTCGCTAAAAGGAGAGACGATGTCGAGAGAGGTTCCGACCCGCGACGAGGCGTTCGCCCTCCTCAAGGAGTTCAATCAAAACGAGAGCTTGGTGAAACACGCGCTCGCCGTCGAGGGAGTCATGCGCTACATGGCGCGAAAGCGCGGCGAGGATGAGGGGAAATGGGGAACCATCGGCCTCGTCCACGACCTCGACTACGAGCGTTACCCCAAGGAGCACTGCCGCAAGACGCAGGAGATCCTGACCGAGAGGGGGTGGCCGCAGGAGATGATCCGCGCCGTCGTCTCCCACGGCTTCGGCCTGTGCACGGACGTTGAGCCAAGGGTCGAGATGGAGAAGATCCTCTACGCGATCGACGAACTGACCGGCCTTGTGACCGCGGCGGCCCTCGTTCGCCCGTCGAAGAGTGTCCTTGACCTTGAGCCAAGCTCGGTCGCGAAGAAGTGGAAGGACAAGAGCTTCGCCGCCGGGGCGAACCGAGAGGTAATCAAGAACGGGGCCGGGATGCTTGGGATGGATCTACGCGACCTCTTCGCGGACGTGATCGCGGGGATGCGCGAGGTGGCCGAAGCGATCGGCCTCAAGGGGAACCTGTAGTCGATCGTTTCCACTCACTCCACCCGGATGTCCGCGGCTTTTGCCCCGGTGAGACAGACGAGGTCACGCGTCGCAAGCCGCACCAGGGTCCCGCGCGCCCCGGCGTTGATGGCGACCTCCCCCTCCTTGACAAGCTCCTGGTCGATCACCACCGCGAGGGGACGCTTCATGCCGAGCGGGCTGATTCCCCCGATCTCGTAGCCGGTGACGCGCTCCGCGTCGCGCGAGGACGCGGGGGCGACCCACTTACGGCCGACCACGCGGGCGAGCTTCTTCTCGCTCACCGCTCCGTCCGCGGCCATCAGGGCGAGAAGGAAGCGCCGATCGTCGGTCTGGAAGACGAGGGTCTTGATCACCCTTCTCTCCTCGAGGCCGACCCTCTCCGCGGCGAACTTCGCCCCCTTCTCTTCGTGGCGATAGACGAGTTCCTGGAACGGAACGCCCGCCTTCTTCAACTGCTCGATTCCCCGCGTCGTCATCCTGGAAGGAGGATACTCGCCGCCCAGAGCGGAGGGAAGGAAGGAACGCCGCAGGAGGTGGGGTAGGCGGTATAATGGGACGCTTCCTCTTGGCTTGAGGGAAGACAAAACGATAGAGGCCATTCGGAAGCGCTCTTGATGGGGGTGAAGGCCGGCGTGGGGGCGAGGTTCTCTTCGTTGGGGGAGAGGTCCCTGACCCTTCGGTGAACGCTGACCACTCGTCCCTTCCTGTCTGGTCGTATCCCCTCCTTCTCGTCCTCCTTCTTCTCGTCCTCTTCGTCGGGCGCCTCCCTTTTGCCCTTCAGGCGGGGGTGGGGGCGGAGACCGTCCTCTTCCTCGTCTACCTCGTCGTGCGGTCGCGGCGGAAGCCGCGGACGGTACGGGCCCCGGCGAGGCTTCTTCCCCTCTTCCCGGGCCATCTCCTCCTTCTCCTCGCCCTCTCCCTCGTCCCCGCGGTCGGCTCGGACCTCGTCTGCCTCTGGATGCTCGTCCCGGGGCTCTCCGTGCTCTACGACCTTCTCGCCCCGTGGGCCGCGCACCGCCCCAAGACAAGAGTGTCGCTCTTGACCGTCCTTTACTGTATAATCTGGGCCGATCTCTTCTTCCTTATTGAGCGGATCATCGTCTTGGGAAGAGGACTTGCGGGGAGCGGGGAGATTGTGGTCGGGGCGGTGTTCGTTCTCGTTGGCGCTTGCTTCCTTTTCCTCGGGGCGTACCGCCACTGGCGCACAAGCAAGGTCTAAGGAGTGATTGTATGAGTCACGTGGTCAGTTTTGTCGTTGGGTTGGGGCTTCTTCTCTTCGGCGGTGCGGTGGCGTTTGGCCAGGAGGAGACCGGCTCCCAGACAGCGTCAGGGCAGCAGTCCATCATCTCGCTCGTCGCCATCCTCGTCATCTTCGCGGCGGTCTTCTACTTCATGCTGATCCGGCCGCAGCGCAAGCGGCAGGCGAAGCACAACGTGCTCCTGCGGGACCTCAAGCGCGGCGACAAAGTGATCACCGCAGGCGGGGTCTACGGCGAGATCGATTCCGTTGGGGATACAAGCATCGTGCTGACGGTGGAAGACGGCGGGAAGCTCCGCCTGGCCAAGTCGAGCATCATCGACAAGCGGGCGAAGTGATCCGCTCCGCATAGGGGAGGCCTCGCATGACACACAGCAACATGAGACGGAACGACTGGCTCCGGCTCGCGAGCGTACTTCTTGTCTTCTGTGGCGCGCTTGCGCTCCTTTACCCCTTCTGGCCTCTGAAGAATGTGGTTCACCTCGGTCTTGACCTCCAAGGCGGGGTTCGCCTGGTCCTCCAAGCGAAGGGGGTCGAGGGGATGGACGCCAATCAGAGGCGCGACACCTTGGACAAGATCATCACCATCCTCACGAACCGCGTCGACCAATACGGGATGGCGAACACGGAGATCAAGCGCCTGGGGAACGAGAGGGTCCTCGTGAACCTCCCGGGGACGCAGGACCCGGAGGAGGCGCGCCGCCTGATCGGCCAGACGGCGATGCTCGAATTCCGCAAGGTCATCGAGGCAGGGACGAACTCCACCTCTGACCTCGTCCCCTCCTCGTCGGCACAGGAGGTTCTGCGCGACCGGGAGAACCTCCCCTACCTCGTGGAGGCGGAGCCGCTCCTCACGGGAGCAGCCCTGGCCGACGCACGCGTGCACGTCTCCCAGTCGGTGCAGATGGCCGGTCAACTCTACATCGCCCTCTCCTTCAATCAGGAAGGAGCGCAAGAGTTCGTGAACGCGCTGAACAAGCTCAAGGTCGAGGACCGCCTAGCGATCGTCCTGGATGGGATCGTCTACAGCGCGCCGCGGCTCACCGAGTCGATCAAGCAGGCGGCGGCTCAAGGGTGGCGTGCGGTGAAAGACTCGACCACGATCACGGGACGGTTCACCAAGGAGGATGCCGCGCAGGTCGCGATCGTCCTCCGCGCGGGTGCCCTCCCCGTCGCCGTGGAGCCGATCGAGGAGGAGACGGTCGGCCCCACCCTGGGGAGCGACTCGGTACGGCGGGGGGCGATCACGATCGTGAGCGGGTTCGTTCTCGTCGTCCTGTACATGATCCTCTACTACCGCGCCCTGGGGTTCGTAGCTGATCTGGGACTCCTTCTCAACATGCTGATCCTGTTCGCCGCCCTGCGCCTGTTCAACGCGACCCTTACCCTTCCGGGGATCGCGGGGATCGTCCTCTCGATCGGCATGAGTGTGGACGCGATGGTCGTCATCAACGAGCGGATCAAGGAACAACGCCGGGAAGGGAAGGCCCCTCTCGCGGCGGTGAAGGCCGGCTTCCACATGTCGGTCTCTGCGCTCGTCGACGCGAACCTGACGAATCTGATCACGGCGGTGATCCTCCTCCTCGTGGGGACCGGGCCGGTGAAGGGGTTTGCGATCACCCTGGGGATTGGCGTCGTGGGGAGCCTCTACGCCGCCTACGTCTTCTCGCGTCTCCTCATAGAGAAGACTGGGTTCGCGGAGCACATCCCGGTCCGCGTCTCGCAGGAGAACTAGTCGCGAGGACAAGCGCAAGGAGCGCGTCGGCCGGTCGTACCTCTCCCTTCTTGATCTCAAGATCAAGGTCGATCCCGAGGTCGAGAAGGGAAGAGAGTCGGTTGGTGTCGTGCCTCTTCGCCTGATCAACGAGGCGCCGCACAAGCCACGCAGGGGCCCCCAGGATCGCCGGGACTTCCGCCTCCGGCGTCTTCTCGTCCAAGAGGAGACGGGCCATGAAGACGCGGCCGAGGTGTCGCAGGACCGCGGAGAAGGTCCTCCCCGGGTCCTCGTACAGGGTGGAGAGTGCGGAAAGGGCTCCCTGCAGGTTCCCCTCGCCCATCCGGTCGAGGAAGGGGTAAATCGACCCTTCCCCAGAGGTGAAGCACAGTCGCTTGACCGTTTCTTCGTCCGGCTTTTCTTCTTTCAGGAAGAGGCGGAGCTTCTTTGCCTCCTTGAGGACCGCGAGGAGCTCTTCCCCGCACCGCTCGACGAGCCGCTTCAGGGCCCCGGGAGGAAGCTCGAGCCCCTCTTCGGCGAGGATCGCGGCCGCGGCGCGCTCGAGGGCCTTTCCCTTCACGCGTGGGAAGGGACGGACGCTCCCTTGCTGCGCCGCGATCTTAGCAAGGGCGCTCTCTTCCTCAAGGTCGAAGGCAACGAGGGTGCAGAAGGTCGCCGGCGGAAACTCCTGCTCAAGAACCGGCGTGAGCCCCTTGGGCTTCTGGATCGCCTCCGCGTGGCGGACGACGAAGTGCCGCCCCTGGACGAAGAGCGATCGAGAGAGGATCTCAACTTTAAGAGAAGGAAGGTCGAGCTCGTCTCCGAAGTGAGTGTGGCGCTCCGTGTCCGGGTGCTCGGCGCAGATCGCCGCCTCGCGGACGGCGAGGGCCCGCTCGCAGCGGTAGGGGTCGCCGAGGAAGAGGACGACTGGCGCTTCTGGCATTCCGCTCCCACGAGAAACTGAAGGTAGCCGATCTTAGCCCGCCGGGCGACGATGAACAATCTGCACGGACGACGCTCGACAAGGACGTGCCGATCGGCTATACCTTGCGCGTGCGAAAGAAGGTTACGATCTACACGGACGGCGCGTGCAGCGGGAACCCCGGGCCGGGCGGGTGGGCGGCGATCCTCCAGTGCGGGGAAGGCTGCGTGGAGATCTCGGGAGGAGAGGCCGCGACGACGAACAACCGGATGGAACTCACCGCGGCGATCCAGGGACTCCGAGCCTTGCGCGAGGCGGTCAAGGTCGATCTCTTCACTGATTCCGCCTACCTCGAGAGGGGGATGACGGAGTGGCTCCCCCAATGGAAGGAGAGGGGGTGGAGACGGAAAAGTGGGAAGCGCCTCCTTCCCGTGAAGAACGAGGACCTGTGGCGCGAGCTCAACCGTCTGGTTGGGCTCCACACCGTCCGATTCTACTGGCTCGAGGGGCACGCCGACTCACCTGAGAACGAGCGCTGCGATGAGCTCGCGCGGCGGGCGATTCCCGCATCGGCTGGAAGGAGTGGCCGTGGCTAGGGTCTACGTCACGTGCCGCCTCTTCCCCGAGGAGCTCGAGCGGCTGCGCGCGGCGGGGCACGCGGTCGCGATGCGCGACCTCCCCGGCCCGATCGCGCGCGAGGAGCTCCTGCGAAACGTGGGTGATGTCGAGGGCCTCATCTCGCTCCTCTCCGACCGGATCGATCAAGAGGTGATCAGAGCTGGCCGGAGGCTTCGCATCATCGCGAACCTTGGCGCAGGCTACGACAATATCGATGTCGCGGCGGCCGAGGTGGCCGGGATCGCGGTCACGAACACGCCGGGCGCCCTCACCGAGGCAACGGCCGACTTCGCCTTCGCCTTGCTCCTCGCCGCCGCCCGGCGGATCGTGGAGGGGGACGCCTACGTCCGCGCGGGGGCCTTCCTCGGCTGGGAGCTCCTCCAGCCACACCTTGGGCTCGAGGTGTACGGGAAGACGCTCGGGATCGTGGGGATGGGCCGCATCGGGACGGCGGTCGCGCGACGGGGGCGACGTGGGTTCGACATGCCGATCCTCTACCACAACCGCCGTCCCAATGAGACGGCCGAGCGGGAGCTTGAGGCGAGGCTTGTCCCGTTCGAAGAACTCCTTAGAGAGAGCGACTTCGTCTGCGTGCACACCCCGCTTACGGAAGAGACGCGCCACCTCTTCGACCGCGAGGCCTTCCGCCACATGAAGAGGACGGCGATCCTCATAAACGTCGCCCGCGGTCCGGTGGTGGACGAGGAGGCCCTGGTCTGGGCACTTGAACAGGGGGAGATCGCCGGGGCGGGGCTCGACGTGTACGAAGAGGAGCCGAAGGTCCACCCACGGCTCCTTTCGCTGCGGGAGCGGGTCGTCCTCGCCCCGCACATCGGGAGCGCAACTCAAGAGACACGGCGGGCACTCGCGCGGATGGCGGTCGACAACGTCCTCGCCGTCCTCGCGGGAGAGCCTCCCCTCCATGCCGTCCGCTCAAGGGAAGCACCCGAGCGAGCAGGCCGAAATACGGACCCCGAGCGCCTCCGCCGCCGATGAGACGACGAGCTTGGGAAGGCCGTGTTCCTCCGCGATCTCCCACGCCGCCCGGCAGGGGAGTCTCCCACCGATGAGCCGGGAGCCGATCGCTTTCTCTAGCCCTTCCGGGACCGCGGCCGCCCTTGTCACGATCCGGCCCTTCCCGGCCACGGGATGGCCGAAGAGGCCAAGCTCGCAGTGCGAGATCTTGACCGAAAGACGGCTCGCCTCCTTCCCTACGAAGAGCGGCCGGACCCCGAGCCTCGCCGCGAGAGCAGTGGCGCGTGCGCAGGGGAGCGTCCCCTCCCTCGCTTCAGCGTGGATCGCTTCGGCAAGCCCCTTCACCGGACTTCCTCCCTTCTTCCGTATTCTCCGGGGCAAGCCGAGCGGCGACAACCCCGTGGGCTGAGAGGAGGAGATCGATCGTGTTCACCTGGACCGGCTTTTTGCTTTCCCTCGTCGCCCTCCTCTTTCTTGCCCGGCGGAGCCTCGTCCTGGGGATGGGGGTCGCCGCGGCGATCCTCGCCGCGTACACCCTCACCCCGAGGGAGATGGTCTCCGTCCTTCGCCTCACCCTGACCGACCCCTCGGTTCTTCTCCTCGCCCTCGTCGTCGGCCTCATTCCAATGATCGGTGGCGCGCTCGAGGTCTCCGGCGAGATGGATCGCTTGGTTTCGAACATGAGGGTGGGGACGAGGCCCTTCCTCGCCCTCGCTCCGGCTCTCCTGGGGATGCTCCCCATGCCCGGAGGGGCCCTCCTCTCTGCCCCTCTCCTCAAGCGCGGAGCTCCCACAGCCGCAGGGGACGTCAAGGCGGCGGCGAACGTCTGGTTCCGGCACACGCTCCTCCTCGTCTATCCGCTCGGGTCGGCCCTGATCGCCTCGGCGAAGATCGCCTCTCTCGACGTCTACCGGGTCATCCCCCTCCTCGTTCCCGCGTTCCTCCTCATGTTCCTCCTCGGCTACTTCTTCCTCCTGCGCGGGGTCACGGGGAGGCTCGAGCACGCCGGGCCGTTCTCCCTCCGGGGTTTAGTCCTTCCCCTCGTTGTCATCCTCCTTGCGCCGGCCCTTGATCTTCTCTTGGAAAGTGCCTTCCGCCTCCCCTACGCGGAGGTCGGGACCGCGGCCGGGGTGGGAGCGAGCCTCCTCTTCGCCGCCGTCGTTGGCCGCCTGGGGGCGGCCGACCTCTTGAGGATCGCCCGCACGATGCGGCCGTGGACGTTCTCCCTGATCATCCTTGCTGTCTTCATCTTTCTCCACACGTTTGAGGCCTCGGGGGTCCCCGGGCGCCTCGCCGCCCTCCCCCTCCCGCCTGTTGTCCTCATCGTCATCATCGGTCTTTTCCTGGGGATCGTCACCGGCCGCGCCGAGGCCCCGGTCTCGATCGTCGTCCCGATCTACCTCGTACGATACGGACCGATGTCGGCCGGCGTCTTCTCCTTCGTGTACTTCGCTTCCTTCCTCGGCTATCTCATCACTCCGACCCACCCGTGCATCTCCGTCTCACTCGCTTACTTTTCGACCTCCCTCGCTAGCTTCCTGCGCCGGGTGGCCGTTCCCGTGGCCATTGCTGCGCTCGTTCTCCTCGTGGCAGGGATCCTCTTTTTGTGAGGCGGATCCGTCTTTTACGCGACGGGCCGTCTCCGTCTGGCGAGGGAAGGGACGCCCCGCCGTGGTTCCAAACAGGACGATCTTGGGTGATGCGTGTCCGGTGCGGAGGGCCGGCCTTCCTTCCAGACGCCCTTTTCTTCCGCTTAGGCTCAGGGCATGGACAGGATCAAGGTGATCGCGCGCGCCTCGAGCCTCCACGGGGAACGGGAGACGGAGCGCCTGAAGGAGCGTGTTCTCTCTGAGATCCAGAGAGCGGCCGACTTCGCCTTGGAGGAGGTCGATCTCCCCTCCGAGGAGGGACTCACCGCGATCCTCATTCTGACAGGAGGGACGGAGCGAGAGGTGCTGAAGCTCGTCTCGCAGCTTCCCTCGCCCACCCTTCTCATCGCCCATGCGGGGCACAACTCCCTTCCGGCCGCCCTCGAGGTCCTCGCCCGCATCCGCCAGGACGGCGGGAAGGGGGAGATCCTCTTCGGACCCCCACAGGCGATCGCCGCCGGTCTCGAGAGGGAGCTTGTGGTCGCCCGGGCTTGGGAGGGCCTTCGCTTCAGCCGCGTCGGCCTGATCGGGGAGCCCTCCGATTGGCTCGTGGCGAGCGACGTCGACCGCGCCTTCCTGAAAGGGCAACTGGGGATCGAGCTTGTGTCGATCGGAATCGACGAACTGGTCGAGCGCATCCAGTCCGCTAGCCCCTCTCGCGGGGACGTCGCCCGCTTCACCAAGGGGGCGGGGGCCTTCGGGGAGCCGAGCAAGGAGGACCTGCGCGCGGCCGTCGCTGTGTACACGGCGCTCCGCGCGCTCGTCGAGGAGCACCGCCTCTCTGCCTGCGCGGTCCGTTGTTTTGACCTCGTGAGTCGCCTCAGGACGAGTGGCTGCTACGCCCTGTCGCGCCTGAACGACGAGAAGATCCCCTCTGGGTGCGAAGGGGATCTGCAGGCCCTCTTCTCTATGTACGTGGGCCTCCTCCTCTCCTCCCGCGCGGGGTTCATGGGGAACGTCGCCGCGGTGGACACCCAGGCGCGGACCGTCACCCTCGCTCACTGTACCTGTCCCTTGTCCCTTGCGGCGAGCTACGCGATCCGCAGTCACTTCGAATCGGGAACCGGCGTCGGCATCGCGGCCCAGATCCCGCAGGGGCCGTGCACCCTCTTCCGCCTGGGCGGGGAGCGCCTCGACCACCTCTTCGTGCGCGAGGGCGCGATCGAGGGGACCTCCGAGCGCGAGGACCTCTGCCGCACGCAGGTCTCTGTCTCGGTGAGCGAGACGATTGACCCGCTCCTCACCGCTCCCCTGGGGAACCACCACGTCCTCCTCCCCGGTCACCACCAGGAGACGATCGAGCGCTTCTTCCGGCGGTTCCTCGTCTCCTAGAGTTGTCCTCTTGTGATGAGGCGGCTACCATTTGGCGCGGCGCGGAGGTGAATCTGGGGATATGACCACAGAGCGGCAGATGCAGATTACGGCGGACAACGAGACGCGGCGAGGGGTCTACTCGAACCTCGCCCTCATCTCTCATCGCAAGGAGGAGTTCGTCCTCGACTTCCTCTTCGTCGATCCGCAGACCCAGGCGACGAAGACGGACCAAGCCCTGCTCGTCTCCCGACTGATCTTAAACCCCGGGCACATGAAGCGCCTCTACCAGGCGATGGGCGAGAACATCGACCGGTACGAGAAAAACTTCGGAAAGATCGTCCTGCCACCCACCCTCAAATAGAGGCCGCACCATCCCAAACGGGTGATGTCTTTGTCCTTCCCCTTCCGATAGAATGGCGCCGGAGGCAGCGGATGTGCGACGCGATGGGACCGGCCGAGGGAGCACGGGTGACGGTCCCTCGGATCCTTGACCGCTATCGGCCACGGATTGAGGAGGGCCTCACCGAGGCCCTGTGCGGAGAGGCGCTCCTCCACGAGATCCTTCGCTACCACACCGGCCTCGAGGACGAAGTGGGCCGGCCGGCCCGCGCTCTCGGGAGTCTCCTCCGGCCGAGCCTCGTCCTGTTCACCGCGGAGGAGCTCGAGGGAGATGCAAAGCGAGCCCTTGCGGCGGCGGTGGCTCTCGAGCTTGTCCACAACTTCTCTCTCCTTCACGACGACATCGAGGACCACGACCTTCTCCGCCGCGGCAGGCCCGCGGCGTGGAGCCGATACGGGATCGGCCAGGCGATCAACGCCGGCGACCTCGTGCAGACGCTCGCCTTCTCGCTCGTCCTCTCGGCGGGGATCCGCGCCGCCCTCGCCTTGGCGGAGGCGACCGTCTCCATGATCGAGGGACAGGGGCTCGACCTGGCTCTTGCGGGAAAGGAGGCGAGCGTGGAGGAGTACCTCGAGATGGAGGAGAAGAAGACGGGGTCTCTCTTTGCCTGTGCGTTTCGCCTGGGCGCGATCACCGCGGCGGCGCCGCCCGAGCTCGAGGAACGCGTGGCGGGCCTCGGCAGGGAGATCGGGCTTTTGTTCCAGATCCGCGATGACATCCTGGGCGTCTGGGGGACGGAGGCGGAGACGGGGAAGCCTGCGGGCTCGGACCTCCGCGCGAGAAAGTCTCTTCTCGTCGCGATCGCCCGCGGGCGCGCCGCTCCCAGGGACCGCGCGATCCTCGAGAGGATCTGGCGCCAAGATGAGGTGAACGACGCGGACGTGGGTCGAGTGGCCGTAATCCTCGGCCGGTCCGGGGCCCGCGAGGCGGCGGAGACGATGATCGCGGAGCGACTTGCCCGCGCGAGAGCGATCCTCGAGGCGCTTCCGTTCTGCGAGGAGGAGCTCGAGGAGCTCCTCGTCTACCTCGCTGGGAGGTCGCGGTGACGCCGGGACGCGGGGAGCCCCGGTCGAGCCGACGGTCGGTTCGGATCGGAAGCCTCACGATCGGGGGCGGGGCCCCCATCGTCGTCCAGTCGATGACGAACACGGAGACCGCGAACGTCGAGGCGACGGTCTCCCAGATCGCGAGGCTCGAGCGAGCCGGCTGCGAGCTCGTGCGCGTGGCGGTCCCCCGTCTCGCGGCGGCGAAGGCCCTTCCCGCGATCAAGGAGAGGATCGGGATCCCCCTCGTCGCCGACGTCCACTTCGATCCGCGCCTCGCCCTGGCGGCGATCGAAGCGGGGGTCGACAAGCTCCGCCTGAACCCAGGGAACATCACAGATGAGAAGGAGATCGCGCGCGTCGCCCGCGCGGCGAAGACGAGAGGGATTCCCATCCGCGTCGGCGCGAACTCCGGGTCGCTCGCTCCCCAGTTCCGAGACGCTCAAGGGCGCGCCGCGGCGGGGGGGCTCGTCGAGAGCGCCCTCCGCGAGGTCTGCCTCCTCGAGGACCTCGGGTTCACGGAGATCGTCCTTTCGGTCAAGGGGACGGATGTTCCGATGACGGTCGCTGCGTACCGCGCCGTCGCCTCGCGCGTGGACTACCCGCTTCACCTCGGGATCACCGAGGCGGGGACGGCCTGGGACGGCGCGATCCGCTCGGCGGTCGGACTGGGGATCCTCCTGGAAGAGGGGTTGGGCGACACGCTCCGCGTCTCCCTTGCCGCCGATCCGGTCGAGGAGGTGCGCGCGGCCTACGAGATCCTGCGCTCGCTCCACCTTCGCGAGAGGGGGATCGCCTACCACGTCTGCCCGACCTGCGGCCGGACCGGAATCGACCTCGTCGCGATCGCTCGGGCAGTGCGCGAGGAGCTCGAGGACGTTGTCGAACCGCTGAACGTCGCCCTCATGGGCTGCGTCGTGAACGGCCCGGGCGAGGCCGCCCAGGCCGACTTCGGCCTCGTCGGCGGCCGGGGAGAAGGGACGCTGTATCTTGCGGGCAGCATTGTGGCGAGGGGCGTCCCTGAGGGCCGGATCGCCGCGGAACTCGTGCGGCTCGTGCGGGTGAGGCTCGCCGAGAAGGCGTCCTCGTGAAAGTGCTGAAGGCGGAAGCCCTCGGGTTCTGTTTCGGCGTCCGCCGCGCGATCGAGATGGCGCGGGCCGCGGCCGAGTCGGCGCCCGTCTACACTCTGGGCTCCGTCGTCCACAACGCCGCGGTGGTCGACGCGCTCGCTCTTGAGGGAGCACGGCCCGTCGCGAGGCTCGACGAGGTCCCGAACCGCTCGACGGTCGTCATCACCGCGCACGGAGCCGGGCCCGCGGCCTACGACGCGATTCGCCGGCGCGGCCTTGTGCTCGTCGATGCGACCTGTCCGATCGTGAGGAGGACGCAGGAGCGGGCGGCCGTTTTCGCCGGGCGAGGGTTCCGAGTGCTCGTGTACGGAGACGAGCGGCACCCGGAGGTGCGGGGGATCCTGGAGTGGACGAAGGGGCAGGGAATCGCGAGTCTCTCCTCGGCGATTCGGCCGGAGGTGGGGGAGAAGGGCCTCGCCCTTCTCTCCCAGACGACGATGCGGCGTGGAGACTTCGAGGCGTTCGCGCAAAAGATCGTCGGAAGGCACCATGACGGGACTTTGGAGTTCCGCGTGGTGGACACGACGTGCCCGGAGACGACTCGGCGCTACGAGGCAGCGCGGGACCTTGCAGGGAGGGTCGAGGTCATGGTCGTCGTCGGGAGCCCCGCCTCGGCGAACACGAGCCGGCTGGTTGAGGTGTCGCGTGAGGCTGGCCTTCCCACGCACGCGGTCGAGCGCGCATCGGATCTCATCTTTCGCTCGTTCGAGAAGATCGCCCGCTGCGGGGTGACGGCCGGGACCTCGACCCCCGCGGACGAGATCGACGAGGTCGTCGCGCGTCTTTCCTCCTTCGGCACTGCCGAGCTTCCTAGCTGAAGTGGCGCGCCCAGGCCGGCCGCGTCGCGGAGCCGCCCCGTTCGTCCTTGATTTCGGACTCAAGAACCGCTAGGATAATCACAACTTGAGAATGAAGTCCCATTTTCTTGGGAAAAACGTCGGTGCTCCGGACCAACTGCGGACGAGGGAGCCCGAGATGAGCCTTCGAGAGAGGTGATGCGCGTGCCAAAGACGATGACGGAGAAGATCCTCGCCGAGCACATCCGCGAGGGGAAGCTTGAGAAGGGGACGGAAGTCGGGATCAAGATCGACCAGTGCCTGACGCAGGACTCGACCGGGACGATGGCGTGGCTCGAGTTCGAGTCGCTGGGCCTGGAGAAGGTGAAGGCGGAGGTGGTCGTCTCCTACAGCGACCACACGTCTCTGGGGTTCAAGGGCGAGTCGACGGACGACCACATCTTCCTGCAGACGATCGCCTCCCACTACGGGGCGAAGTTCTCGAAGAACGGGAACGGCGTCTGCCACCAGGTGCACTACGAGCGGTTCGGGGTCCCGGGGAAGACCCTCCTCGGGTCGGACTCCCACACCCCCACCGCCGGCGGGATCGGGATGCTTGGGATCGGGGCCGGCGGAGCGGACGTCGCCGTGGCCATGAGCGGCGGGCTCTTCTACGTCGCCGTCCCCAAGGTGATGCAAGTCGTGCTCAAGGGGAAGCTCCCCTGGGGCGTGACGGCAAAGGACGTGGCTCTTGAGATCCTGCGGCGGATCACGGTGAAGGGCGGAGTCGGGTACTTCCTCGAGTTCGGCGGGCCGGGCGTGAAGACCCTCTCGGTCCCCGAGCGCGCGACGATCACCAACATGTGCACCGAGACCGGCGCCACTTCCTCGATCTTCCCGTCCGACCTCGTGACCAAGCGCTTCTTCGAGATGCAGAACCGTCCTCAGGACTGGGTCGAGCTTTCCGCCGACAAGGGCGCGACCTACGACCAGACGCTCGAGATCGACCTTGAGGCCCTCGTGCCGCTCGTCGCCATGCCGGGGAGCCCGGACAACGTCAAGCCGGTGACCGAGGTTGCTGGGACGAAGGTCGACCAGGTCTTCATCGGCTCCTGCACGAACGGCGGCTACCGCGATATCCGGGTGGTCGCCGAGATGCTCAAAGGGAAGCACGTCTCCCCGGACATCGACGTGATCGTATCGCCGGGGTCGCGGCAGGTGTGGGAGATGCTCGCCAAAGACGGGAGCTTCCTCGCCCTCACCGAGGCAGGCGTCCGCATGATCGAGCCAGGCTGCAACGCCTGCATCGGGATCGGCTTTGTCCCGGGGACGAACTCCCTGTCGCTTCGCACCGTGAACCGCAACTGGAAAGGGCGCGGCGGGAACGAGCTCGGGAAGCTTGCCCTCACGAGCCCGGAGGTCGCGGCGGCTTCCGCCCTCGAGGGGAAGATCGCCGACCCGCGGAGGCTCCCGCCGGTCGCCGTGCGCGTGACCAAGCTGATCGTCGACGACACGATGATCCTCGAGCCCAAGGGGAAATCCGTCGAGATCCGCCGCGCGCCGAACATCGCCAAGATGGCGGCGCCGAGGCCGCTCCCGCCCGTGCTTAAGGGCGAGGTGCTGCTCAAGGTTGGGGACGGGATCTCAACCGACGCGATCCTCCCCGCCGGCCCGCTCACCCAGCACCTGCGGAGTAACCTCCCCGAGATCGCGAAGTTCACCTTCCACTACGAGGACAAGACCTTCGCCTCTCGCGTCGCGGAGAAGGGAGGCGGGTTCCTCGTCGCGGGCGACAACTACGGCCAGGGCTCGTCGCGCGAGCACGCCGCCCTCGCCCCGTGGCAGTTGGGGATAAGAGCGGTCTTCGCCAAGAGCTACGCCCGCATCCACAAGGCGAACCTGATCAACGTGGGGATCATCCCGTTCGTGTGCACCACGGCCGGGATCGACAAGGGCGACCTTCTCGAGATCGACGTCTCGAACCTGTCCGGTCCCCTCACCCTGAAGAATAAGACCAAGGGGACGACGATCCCGGTGAAGGCCGAGCTCTCCGGTCGCGACATCCGCATGGTGAAGGCCGGTGGCCTCCTCGCCATGGGGCTCGCCGACCAGAAAAAGTAGCTTTCGGGGTGTCGGGGGCGCTCGAGGAAGCTTCGATGAACACGCTCGAGAAGTGCGTCAAGATCCTCTCCCTCTTCGCGGAAGGCCGGCCGGTCTTCTCCGTAGCCGAGATCGCGAGTCGGGTTGGCATACCCAAGAGCACGATCTATCGCCATGTCGCTGCCCTCAAGGTCCACGGCCTCCTCGAGGAGGACGTCCGCACCGGCGACTACCGCCTGGGCGGGAAGATCCTCGAGCTCGCGGCGAGCGCGAGGCGCCGGGGGCTCGTCGAGATCGCCCTCCCCATCATGGAGAGTCTCTCCAAGGAGACGGGGGAGACCTTCATCCTCGCCGGGCTCAACCAGATGAAGGGGATTTGTCTCGAGCGGGTCGAGGGTCACCACGCCCTGCGCGTCTCGCACGAGCGCGGGGCGGTCTTTCCCCTCCACGCAGGAGCCTCAGGGAAAGTCCTCCTCGCCCACCTCGACCAGGGCGAGCAGAAGCGGATCATCGAGGAGGGCGGGCTCCCGCGGTTCTCCCCGACGACGATCACCGACAAGAAGACGCTCCTCGCCGAGCTTCTCCGGATCAAGGATCAGGGCTACGCGACAAGCGCCGGAGAGGTGATCGCCCACACCTACGGGGTCGCGGGTCCGATCTTCGCCTCAACCGGCAAGATCCTCGCCGCGCTCACCGTCTCTGCCCCGGCTGAGAGGCTCGCCGGGGCGAGGAGGCGCGAGATGATTCGCCTCGTCGTCGAGGCGGCGAAGGCGATCACGAGAGAAGTTTCCAGGTACGACGTGCACTAGAAAAGGAACGGAAGGAGACAAGCGATGGTGAAGAAGGGTTACGAGGTACCGAAGGACGGCAATGCGATCCGCATGACCTCAAAGGGGCTCGAGGTCCCCGATCGGCCGATCATCCCCTATATCCGCGGCGACGGGACAGGCGTGGACATCACGCCGGTCATGCTCAAGGTCGTGGACGCGGCGGTGGAGAAGGCGTACAAGGGGAGGAAGAAGATCGCCTGGATGAAGGTCTACGCCGGCGACGAGGCAGTGAGCGAGTTTCACCCCGAGCTCTCCGAAGACGAGATCAAGGCGATCCCGCCCGACGAGCGCCAGAAGCTCTACCTCCCCGAGGAGACGGCCGAGGCGATCAAGACCTACCTCGTTGCGATCAAGGGGCCGCTCACGACCCCCGTGGGCGGAGGGATCCGCAGCTTGAACGTCACGCTCCGCCAGATCCTCGACCTCTACGCCTGCGTCCGGCCGGTGAAGCACATCGGGACCCCGGCCCCGGTGCGCGAGCCGGAGAAGGTCGACATGGTCTTCTTCCGCGAGAACACCGAGGACGTCTACGCCGGGATCGAGTGGAAGGCCGGGTCCCCGGAGGCCGACAAGGTCATCGCCTGGCTCCGGACGGAGATGAAGGTGAAGTCGATCCGCTTCCCGACGATGTGCGGCATCGGCGTCAAGCCGATCAGCGAGGAGGGCTCGAAGCGCCTGGTGAAGGCCGCGATCGACTACGCGATCAAGGACGGCCGCAAGAAGGTCACCCTCGTCCACAAGGGGAACATCATGAAGTTCACCGAGGGCGCCTTCCGCGACTGGGGCTACGAGGTCGGGAAGACCTACTCGCAGATCGTCACCGAGGAAGAGCTCACCACGACCTACGGCGGGAAGCTCCCCGCGGGGAAGATCCTCTTAAACGACCGGATCGCCGATCAGTTCTTCCAGCAGATGCTCCTGCGGCCGGACGAGTACTCGGTCGTCGCCACGACGAACCTGAACGGCGACTACATGACCGACGCCGCGGCGGCGCAGGTCGGCGGGCTGGGTGTCGCGCCGGGCGCGAACATCAACTACTCGACCGGTCACGCCGTGTTCGAGGCGACGCACGGAACCGCCCCCAAGTACGCCGGCCAGGACAAGGTGAACCCGGGGAGCGTCATCCTCTCCGCGGTCGAGATGCTGAAGTACCTGGGCTGGCGCGAGCCGGCCGACATGATCCTCTCGGGAATCACCAAGGCGATCGCCTCGAAGCGCGTCACCTACGACCTCGAGCGGATGATGGACGGGGCGACCCTCGTCTCCTGCTCCCAGTTCGGTGGCGAGATCACGAAGTACCTGTAAGGGAGAACGGATGGCACAGAAAGGAATCCGCGAGTACGACGCGAAACG
>CAYHEK010000009.1:26830-29606 GCA_964355545.1 uncultured Thermotogae bacterium
AAAGAGGTGACGATCGAGCAGACGACGGGGAAGACGACCGGCACACTGACTGACTTCCTCATCGAGCCGTTCGCCCCGCACGACGCCGAGTACTATCTCGCGTTTACCTCCTCGCGCGAGAAAGACACGATCCACTTCTCGCCCAAGGGCGGGGTGGACATCGAGTCGGTGTGGTCGACCGTCGTCACGATCGAGGTCCCCATCCTCGGCGACATCGCGAAGATCGACGTCGCCTCGAAGCTCCCGAACGTCCCGGAGAAGAAGACGGTCGCCGAGTTCATCGAGGTCCTCTACCGAGTCTTTTGCGACTACTTCTTCAGCTACCTTGAGTTCAACCCGATCGCCTTCTCCAAGGGGCGGCTCATTCCGCTTGACACCGTGGCCAAGCTCGACGACACGGCCGCCTTCCAGTGCGCGGAGAAGTGGGGAAAGCTCTCGTTCCCGCGCGCGTTCGGCAAGGCCGTCTCTAAGGAGGAGGAGTACGTCGAGTCGCTCGACGCAAAGACCGGGGCCTCGCTCAAGCTCACGATCTTGAATCCCAAGGGGCGCGTCTGGCTCCTCGTCGCCGGCGGGGGCGCGAGCGTCATCTACGCCGACACCGTCGTCGACCTGGGCTACGCCAAGGAGCTCGCGAACTACGGCGAGTACTCGGGCGACCCCTCGACCGAGCTCACCTACGAGTACACGAAGACCCTCGTCGACCTCATGACCCGCGAGAAGGATCGAGAGGGACGGCCCAAGTACCTCCTCGTCGGCGGCGGGATCGCGAACTTCACCGACGTCGCCAAGACCTTCACCGGGATCATCCAGGCCCTCGACGAGTACAAGGAGAAGCTCCGCGCCTGCAATGTCAAGATCTACGTCCGCCGCGGCGGCCCAAACTACAAGGAGGGCCTGGAAAACATGCGCAAGCTCGGGGAGCGGATCGGAATACCGCTTGAGGTCTACGGACCGGAGACGCACATGACGCGGATCGTCTCCCTCGCCTTGGAGGAGGCCCGCAAATGAAGAAGGACTACGAGCTCTTTACGAACGAGACCAAGGCGTTCATCTACGGAGAGCAGCTCCGCGCGGCGCAGCGCATGCTCGACTTCGACTACCTCTGCCGCCGCAAGGACCCGAGCGTCGTCGCCCTCATCACCCCCGAGCGAGGAGGCTTCGAGAAGTTCTTCTGGGGGACGAAGGAGATCCGCGTCCCGCGGGAGACGAGCCTGAAGGCGGCCGCGGCCCGCTTTCCCGAGGCCGACGTCCTTGTTAACTTCGCCTCACAGCGCTCGGCCTACGACGTGACGGTCGAGGCCCTCGAGGTCCCGACGATCCGCACGATCGCCGTGATCGCGGAGGGGATCCCCGAGCGCCAGTCGCGCCGGATGGCCGCCCTCGCCAAGGAGAAGGGGAAATGGATCATCGGCCCGGCCACGGTCGGAGGGGTCAAGGCGGGCTCTTTCAAGATCGGGAACGCCGCCGGCACGATGGAGAATATCAAGGAGGCGAAGCTCTTCCGGCCCGGGTCGGTCGGGTTCGTCTCCGTCTCCGGAGGCCTGTCGAACGAAGCCTACAACATCGTCGCTCGCACGACCGACGGCCTGAACGAGGGAATCGCGATCGGCGGCGACGCCTACCCCGGCTCGACGTTGCTCGACCATCTCCTGCGGTTCGAAAAGAACCCCGAGATCAAGCTCCTCGTCTGTCTCGGCGAAGTCGGCGGGACCAAGGAATACGAGATCGCCGAGGCGGTGAAGTCAAAGAAGATCCAAAAACCCCTCGTCATGTGGGCGACCGGGACCTGCGCCAAGGTCCTCCCCGGGCAGGTGCAGTTCGGCCACGCCGGCGCCAAGGCGAACACGGCCGAGGAGACGGCCGACGCGAAGAACGAAGCCCTGCGCAAGGCGGGCGTCATCGTCCCCACCTCCTTCGACGACTATCACTCAAAGATCAAGGAGACCTACGAGCGGCTGGTAAAGGAAGGGAAGATCGTCCCGGCGAAGGACGTCGTCCCGCCGAACGTCCCGATCGACTACGCCCAGGCCAAGGCCGAGGGCCTCGTCCGCCGGCCGACGAACTTCGTCTCCACGATCTGCGACGAGCGCGGCGAGGTCCACAACTACTGCGGCGTCCCGATCGATCAGGTGATCGAGAAGGGCTACGGGATCGGCGGCGTGATCGGGCTCCTCTGGTTCAAGAAGGAGATCCCGCCCTACGCCTGCCGGTTCATCGAGATGGTCGTCCAGATCATCGCCGACCACGGGCCGGCGGTGTCGGGTGCGCACAACACGATCGTCGCCGCGCGAGCGGGGAAGGACATGATCAGCTCGCTCGTCTCCGGCGTCCTCACCATCGGCCCGCGCTTCGGCGGGGCGGTGAACGGCGCGGCCGAGCACTTCCTCTTTGGCCTCCGCAACAAGCTTGGCCCGCGTGAGTTCATCGACGCCATGAAGACGAAGAACGTCCGCATCCAGGGGATCGGGCACCGGCTCCACTCGCTCGAGAACCCCGACGCCCGCGTCGAGATCATGAAGGGCTTCGCGAAGAAACACTTCAAGGCGACCCCGCTCCTCGACTACGCGCTTTCGGTCGAGCAGGTGACGACGCAGAAGAAGAATAACCTCATCCTGAACGTCGACGGCTGCATCGGCGTCCTCCTCGTCGACCTCCTGAAGGAGCTCAAGTTCACCGACCCGGAGATCGACGAGATGATCAAGGCGGGTCTCTTCAACGCCTTCTTCGTCCTCGGCCGCTCGATCGGCCTCATCGGCCACTACTTCGACCAGATCCG
>CAYHEK010000010.1:0-1581 GCA_964355545.1 uncultured Thermotogae bacterium
CGAAACAGCATCTGGGATCACACGACGCGGATCATGGCGATCACCGGATGGTCATTTCCAACTTTTGTCGCGGGACTCCTCCTCTTGATGTTCTTTTTCCGGTGGTTCCCCGCAGGGCGCCTTGGCACGTGGACGATCCCTATCCTCCGCTCTTCAGACTGGACGACGTACACGGGTTTCAACACGATCGATGCGCTGTTGAACGGGAACTTCCAGATCTTCCTTGATGCCTTGCGCCACCTCCTGCTACCGGTGATAACCCTTTCGTACATCTCCTGGGCGATGATCCTTCGCATCACCCGCTCTTCAATGTTAGAGACCCTCCGCCAGGACTACATCACCACCGCACGCGCCAAGGGACTCTTGGAGAGAGTCGTGATCCAGCGCCACGCGAAGAGAAACGCTCTCATTCCCGTTGCCACGGTCGCTGGATGGACGGTCGCTGGGTTGCTGGGTGGTGTAGTGATCACCGAGACGATCTTCAACTACCCGGGTCTGGGACGGTTCGCCGCGGCTGCGGCGATCCAGCTTGACATCGCCGCCGTGTTGGGGTTTGCGATCTTTAACGGCGTCGTCATGGTCACCGCCAACCTTGTCGTGGACGTCATGTACGCGCTGATCGATCCGCGAGTGAGGTTGGAGTGAGAACCGACCGATTGGGAAGGCTAGTCGGGGCGCCCGTGAGGTTTCTTGTCCGCTTCGCGAAGAGCAAGCACACGCGGAAGTTCTTCACCACTCCGACCTCGGCGATCGGATTGTTCCTCGTGCTCGCTTTCGCCGTGATCGCCTTCCTCGCTCCCGTCCTCGCTCCCCCACCCGACCCCACGCACCCATATAGAATCCCCCGAGACACCTACGTCAACGAGCCGAAACCACCGAGCCCAGGGCATCTACTGGGCACGACGTCGGGCCAGTACGACATCTACTACGGTCTCGTGTGGGGGACGCGGACGGCATTCCGTATCGGCCTAGTCGTGACCCTCGGCTCGGCCCTGATCGGGCTCGTCCTCGGCTCCATCGCCGGCTTCTACGGTCGCGCCTTCGACGAAGTCATCATGCGGATCACAGACATCTTCATGACCATGCCGTTCCTTATAGCAGCGATGGTCCTCGTGACGGTCCTTGGCACGGGGCTCGACAACGTCATGATCGCCCTGGTCGCCTTTGGCTGGATGACTTACGCGCGACTGATCCGCGCCGACATCAAGAAAACGAAAGAATTCGACTACGTCCAAGCGGCAAAAGCCACCGGAGCCGGCGACGCGCGCATCATCCTGCGCCATGTCCTCCCCAACACGATCTTCCCCGTGTTCGTGATGGCCACCATGGACATCGGGTCGATGGTTCTCACCGCCGCCGCCCTGAGCTTCCTCGGCTTGGGAGCGGAACTGGGCTACGCCGACTGGGGGCAGATGATCTCATTTGCGCGCAACTGGATGTCCGGCGTGCACGGGAATCCAGCTGAGTACTGGTATACGCTCGTCTTCCCAGGGATTGCGATCCTCCTCTTTGTCCTGGGATGGAACCTCATGGGAGACGGGCTGCGCGATATCCTCGACCCCCGCTTGCGCGGGTCTCGCT
>CAYHEK010000010.1:1681-29522 GCA_964355545.1 uncultured Thermotogae bacterium
CTCATGGGAGACGGGCTGCGCGATATCCTCGACCCCCGCTTGCGCGGGTCTCGCTGAGGCCTTTTCGCATCCTTCAGCAGTAGCTCGTGCTCTCGCAGTTTGGTGACCCGGGGTCTCCTTCTCTTGCGAGGAACGGGAGTTGCCTGCCGGCCTAGATTCCCTCGCAAAAGAGGACTGCGTCCTCCGGGGCGAAGGAGACCTCGAGGAGTTCGTGGGGCGCAGCGCTCCCGCCCGCGCCGACGTCCGCCCGCGCGAGGAGCGCGCCCACGCGGCTTGCAAGGTGAACGACCTCACAGTCCCCGCGGTACTCGCGGGAGACGCCCGTCGCGGGGATCCGATTTGCGGCGCGGCCGTCCAGGCGCAAGCGCTCCTCCTTGACATACAAGACGACGCGATCCCCGGCGACGAAGCTCCCCTTCCCACCGTCGCGCCGGCCAGAGACAAGGAAGAGGCTCTCCCCAACGCGCACGCGAACTCCCTCTTCCCCGATCGAGATGACCTCGCCGGCGAGGCGATTGGTCCGGCCGATGAATGTGGCGACAAACGGGGTCTCTGGACGGGCGTAGATCGCCGCGGGGATCCCGATCTGCTCGATCCTCCCCGTGTTCATGACCGCAATGCGGTCCGAGACAGCGAGGGCCTCCTCCTGGTCGTGCGTCACGTAGAGGGTGGAGACGCCAAGCTCACGTTGAAGGTGGCGAAGCTCCTCCCGCAGCGACTCCCGCAGCTTGGCATCGAGGGCGGAGAGAGGCTCATCGAGAAGGAGGAGTCGCGGCGCGGGGGCGAGGGCGCGGGCGAGCGCGACCCGCTGACGCTGGCCGGCGGAAAGCTCCGCGGGCCGGCGATTCTCGAGGCCGGCGAGGCCAACCTTCTCGAGGAGCTCGGCCGTCCTTTGGCGAGGGTCGGCCCCGCGCTGGAAGCGGATCCCGAAGGCGACGTTCTTCGCGACGGTCATGTGCGGGAAGAGGGCGTAGTTCTGAAAGACAAACCCGATCTTCCGCAATTCCGGCGGCACCCCGCGGAGGCGTTGGCCGTCGAGTGAGATCTCGCCCCGGTCGGGCTCCTCGAACCCGGCGATGAGGCGGAGGACCGTCGTCTTCCCGCAGCCGGACGGGCCGAGGAGGCTCAGGAATTCCCTCTCCGCAAGCGCGAAGCTCACTCCACTTACGGCTGCCACGTCGCCGAACGACTTCGTGAGGTCTTCCACAAGGAGCTTCGCCACGCCCTACCCCCTCCTCCAGCCCTCGCCCGCGCGATCGATCAGAAGGAAGGAGAAGGCAGCCACAGCAATCAGGACTGTCGCCATGGCGCTCGCCGCGCCGAACTGGCGGGCAGAGAGGAGCCCGTAGATCGCGACAGGGATCGTGGAGAGGCCAGGCCGCATGAGCAGGATCGTCGCGCTCATCTCGCCCGCGCTCAGGGCGAAGGCGAAGATCGCCGCCGCGACGACCCCTTGTCGAACGAGCGGCAGCTCGACCGAGAAGAAGGCGCGCCACCGCGGCGCCCCCAAGGAGCGCGCCGCCTCCACAAGCCCCGGGTCGAGACCCTCGAGGACCGGCCGGACCGCCCGCGCGACGAGCGGGTAACTGATGAGCGCGTGGGCGATCGCGATCGACATCACCGTCCCCGCAAGGCGAAGGGGTGGCCCAGCGAGCCCGCGCAGCAAGGCGAACCCGACCGCCACGGAGGAGACCGCGAGCGGCGCCAAGAGGAGCGTTTCCAAGACCCGGCGGGCCGGGAAACGGCGCCGGGTCGCGAGGATCGCGACCCCGATCCCCAGGGGGAGAGCGATCCCAGTCGAGACCGCTCCGACGAGGAGGCTCGTCATCACCGTGTGGAGAGGCGAGGAGCCAAGGAACGGACTGTAGCGCAGGGAGAGGAGCTCGCGGTAGTTCGCCAAGGTAAAGCCTCCGGGCCCGCGGAAGGAGTCGACGACCACCGAAACGATGGGCCCAAGGAAGAAGACGCACGCAAGCCCGATGTAAACAAAGAGAAAGGCCTTCACGGCAATAGACCGCTCCGCGCGGAGCGGCCGGCCGGGAGCGCGCCCCTCCCCACGGGTGAGGAAGGCGAATCGGCCCTCCGTCTTCAGATAGAGGTACGCAAGGCCCAGGGTGAGGACGATCTCCACGATGAGGAGGGCCGCGCCGAGGCGCAAGTCGAGGAGGGTGCGGACGAAGGTGTAGATCCCCACTTCGATCGTCGCGTAGCGCGCTCCGCCGAGAATAAGGACGATGGGGAAAGAGAGGAAGGTAAAGAGGAAGACGAGCGCGGCGCTGCTTGAGATCGACGGAAGAAGGAGCGGGAGGGTCACCGAGACAAAGCGCCTCGCCCTCCCCGCGCCCAGGGAGGCGGCCGCCTCCCCGAGGGCCGGGTCGAGCCCCTCCCAGGCCGCGTGGACGAGGCGCATCACGAGGGGCGCGTTGTAGAAGGCGTGCGCGAGGACGATCCCCCAGAGGGAATATAAGAGGCGAAGCGGCGGTCGAGAGAGGTGAAAGACCTCCATGAGCGAGCGGTTGAGGTGCCCGCTGTGCCCGAAGAAGAGGACAAACCCCAGGGCAACGGTGATCGAGGGGAGGACGAACGAGATCGCCGCGAGCGAGCGAACCACTCTCTTTCCAGGGAAGTCGTACCGGGTGAGGAGGTAGGCGCCGGGAAGGCCGATCGCGAGAGCAACGAGGGTGGAGAGGAAGGCCTGCTTGAGGGTGAAAAGAATGAGATGCAGGACGTAGGGGTCGCGCAGGAGAGTAAGGAGCGGACGAAGCGACCAGTGACCCCCCTCCGCGAGCCCCTCTCTCACCAAAAGGAAGAGCGGGTAGTAGAAGACAAGGGCGAGGAACGAAAGAGGGACCAAGAAGAAGAGAATAAAGATGCCCCGTCTCCTCACGGCGCCGCGATCACCACCGCCCAGTCGTGCAGCCACGTCTCCGCCCGCTCCGCGACGAGGGCAAGCGGAAGAGCGAGCGGCACAGCCGGGACGATGGCGTAGTCCTGAAACTCCTGCGGAAGAGCGGCTTCTCTGTTCGCGGGGAACATGACCTCCGTCGAGGGGAGGAGCTCTTGGATCTCCACGGAGAGGAGGAGGTCCACAAACGCCTTGGCGAGCGCGGGTTCGTCGGTCTCGCGGACGATCCCCACGCCGTACACCGTGCGATACCCCTCTCCGCCCGGGGCGAAGGCGCGGTAACGGAGGGACTCCCCGTACATCGCGCCGTAGGCCGTGTCGGTCGAGAAGCTGACCGCAATCGAGGCCTCCCCACGCGTGAGGAGCGTCCACGCCTCGCTCCAGCCGGAGGTGACGGTGAGGAGCGTCCGTCCGATCGACCTCCAGAAGTCGAGGTACCCCTCCTCACCGAAGCGCGCGATCGTCCACAGAAGGAACGAGAATCCGGTCGACGAGGTGCGCGGGTCTTCGCAGACGAGCCTCCCGGCGTAGCGCGGATCGGCGAGCCCGGCGAGGTCCGCGGGGAGGTCCTCCTCGGCCAGAGCCTCTCCATCGTAGGTGAGGGTGATGTACCCGTACTCGTAGGGGACGAGCCCCTGGTCGATCCGGAACTCCTCCGGGACGAAGGCGAGGTTTGGAATCTCCTCGACGCTCAGGGGGAGGAAGAGATCGTAGTCTGCAATCCGCGGGACCTCGTTCACCTCAGTCATGAACACATCGGCCCCTGTCCCGCCCGCCTCCCGCTCGGCGAGGAGGCGGGAGAGGGTCGCCTTCGCGCCTCCGGCGGCCACGAACTCGAGGTCGCAGTCGTAGCGGGCCTCGAACGCCTCCTCGAGCGCCGCCGCCGGGCCCCAGGAGACAAAGCTTGTGTACGTGTAGACGACGAGCTTCTCCCGGCCCAACCCCACGCACCCGATCACGATCCAGAAGAGCGCTCCCCACACGAGGACTCTTCCCTTCATCCTAACCACCTCCTTTTAGTGTTCGTACCCGCGATCGGGGAGCTCGCGGCCGTCCAAGAGGACGCCCGCCGCGGTGACCCGGCCGATCGCCGTCCACTCCACAGTGGAGTCGATCCCTCCGATCGCCCGCTCGGGGACGGTGAAGAGAAGCTCGTAGTCCTCCCCGCCGAAGAGGATCGCGTCCAGGGCCTCCGCTTGCTTCATGAGCCCTGAAAGGTCCTCGAGGACGGGAAGACGGGCCGCTTCGATCGAACAGCCGACCTCGCTCTCACGCGCAAGGAGGTAAAGCGAGCGGACAAGCCCGTCCGAGACGTCGATCATGCTCGTGGCGACCCAAGCGAGTCTTTCTCCCCACGCGACGCGCGGGAGGAACGAGAAGAGGTCGTTCGCCCGTCCGAGGTCTCCCCGCGCGAAGAGACGAAGGGCCGCCTGAGTCCGACCGAGGCGGCCGGTCACCCCGACGAGGTCGCCCGCCCGCGCCCCGCGGCGGCGGACCGGGCTCCTCGCCTCGCCGATCGCCGCACTCGTCAAGGTCAGCTCCGCGTGCCGGTCGAGGTCGCCCCCGACGAGACGGGTTCCCACGGCCTCGCAGCAGTCGATCGCGCCCTCGAGGACCTCGCGGGAAAAGCGGGGTTCGAGGTCGGGATCGCCGAAGGCGAGAAGGACCCCAAGCGGCGATGCCCCCATCGCCGCGAGGTCGGAGAGAGAGACAGCGACGCTCCGCCAGCCGATCGTGCGCGGGGTTACACCCTCCGGGAAGTCCGTCGCCCGGTGGAGCATGTCGGTCGTGAGGACGAGGTAGATACCACGGAATGGAAGAACCGCTCCGTCGTCCCCGGCTTCGGGGACAAGAGCGCGGACGATCTTCAGAACCTCGAGTTCGCCCATCGCTTGCGACCCTTTCCCCTTTATCCGGGCCGCAAGCTTCACCATTTCCTACGCTGGCATTACCCAGATCAGGTTCAAAGGGTCGAGGCCAGGCCTCCTCTCAGCCCACCTTCGTGAGCTCCCCTATGCCACCACTATACGCGAAGAGGGAGGTCCCGATCAAACGGGCTCGGTCGTGGGCCGGAGCGCCAAGAGAAAAGGGGCCCAGGAAAGGCCCCAGACTGTGCCCCGATCTCGTCGCCCTACGCGGGGATGAGGTTCGTCTTCTTATCGATCTTCTCGACCGTCGAGGCGATCAGCTTCGCGATGTTCTCTAGGTCGCCCAGGTGCACGACCTCGCACGGGGAGTGCATGTAGCGGTTGGGAACGGAGACGAGTCCCGTCGCGACGCCGGAACGCGAGAGCTGGATCGCGTTTGCGTCCGTCCCTGTCCCGCGCGGCGCCGGCTCGATCTGGTAGGGGATCTTCCGCTCCTTCGCCGTCGCGACAAGGAGCTTGAACAGAGGCGGGTTGACGTTCGGCCCGCGGGCGATGACCGGCCCTTTCCCCATGGTGATCTCTCCCAGTCGCTTTTTCTCTATCTCCATTCCCGGAGTGTCCGTGGCGTGAGTCACGTCGACCGCGATCCCCACCTTCGGTTCAATCCCGAAGGCGCTCGTGACCGCCCCGCGCAGGCCGATCTCCTCCTGCACCGTAGCCACGGCGTAGACCGCCGCCTTCGGCCTCATCGCGGAAAGGAGGCGCGCCGCCTCCAGGACGACGAACGCACCCACGCGGTCATCGAACCCGCGTGCGGTCACGAGATCGTTGCGCAGCTCGGCGAACCCGTAGTCGAGCACCGCCGGGTCCCCGATCTCGACGAGGGAGGCGGCATCGTCGCGATCCTTCGCCCCGATGTCGATCCACAGCTCTTCTATCTGCACGACCTTCTTGCGGTCCTCCTCCTTGAGGAGGTGGATCGCCTTGCGGCCGATCACCCCGAGCACTGGCCCCTTCTTCCCTTGGATGCGGACCCTCTGGCCGGGAAGGACCTGCGTATCCCAGCCCCCGATCCCGGTGAAGGAGAGGTATCCCTTCTCGTCGATGCAGGTGATCATGAGGCCAATCTCGTCGGCGTGCCCGGCGAGCATCACCCGCGGCTCGCCCCCGTCGTTCAGGAGGGCGATCGAGTTCCCGTGCGAATCGGCCCACGTGCGGTCGGCGAAGCGGTCGGCCTCCTCACGCCAGAGGCGGGAGGCCTCCTCCTCGAATCCGGATGGGCAGACCGTCTCCATGTAGCGACGCAGAAACGCGACCCTCTCTTTCTTCATCCAGCCTCCTCTCGTAGGACGGGAAGTCTATCGCCCTCACGCGGGGTTCGCCAGGACCTCGATAATCCGAAAGAGACGAACGCACTAACAGGTGAGGTGGAGGCAAGCGGCGACCCGCTCGCCCCTCCCTGCGCGCTCGTTGTACTCCGCGATGGCCTTCCCCGTCCGCTCAGCGATCACGGTGACCCCGCGGGCGGCGAGGAGATCGCGCGTCTCGTCTGGGACGACGAGTCGGCCGGCGGCGCCGGTCCCCACCACGAGGACGGACGGAGCGCGGGCGAGGACCCAGTCAAGGTCCTCGAGAAGGAGGCGATGCCCCTCCTCACGAACCCAAGGGGAGAGGACCTCCCCTCCCAGGACGAGAACGTCGCGGGTGTAGATCTTTTCATCGATCCGCACGCGGCCAAAGCTGTATTCGCTCAAGCGTGGCACGCTTCATTCTAACCAGAAGAGACTGCTCCCAAGGAAACCGAGAGCGAACTGGCTAAAATGGCCATCCGATCGTAGTCCGCTCCGCAGAGCGCGGCGGCGCTCGCCTCTTGACTTAGTGTAATTTTTTCACTACATTGAACAACTCGTGGAGAACGTGGGGCGTGCGGTCCGCAGTCTACGCCAACGGAAAGGCTTGACCTTGCAGGATTTTTCGGCCCGTTCAGGCCTTTCCGTGAGTTTCCTCTCCCAGGTGGAGAGGGGCCTCTCCTCGCTCTCCATCTCCTCCCTCCTTGCGATCTGCCGGGCGCTCGAGGTCCCGGTGACCTACTTCGTGACCGCACCGACGGACGGACCGTTCGTCCTCAAGGCGGGCAAGCCGCGCAGCCGCCTCCAGATCGAGGACTCGCACGTCACCTACAACCTCCTCTCCGGGCCGATGCCCGACCGGATGCTCGAGGCCCTGATCGCGGAGTTTCCACCAGGCTACGACCATCCCCTGATCACCCACGAGGGCGAAGAGTTCGGCTACGTCCTCGAAGGAAGGCTCTTCCTGCGCGTGGGGGAGAAGGAGCACACACTCGAACCCGGAGACAGCTTCCACATCTTCTCTTCTCAAGCCCACACGATCCGCAATCCGGCAAAGGAGACGGCGCGGATCCTGTGGGTCATGACCCTGAAGTTCATGGAAGGAGGAATGAAGATCTGATGTCCACTCGACTCGCCATCGACATCGGCGGCACCTTCACGGACTTCGTGAGCCTGGACGAGACGACGGGCGCGGTGGTGCTCGAAAAGGCCCTCACCACCCCGAAGAACTTCGCAGACGGGGTGACCCACACGATCCGCAAGAGCCAGGTCGACCCGCGGACGATCCGCCAGTTCGTGCATGGGACGACGGTCGTGATCAACGCCCTCACCGAGCGCCAGGGAGCCAAGGTCGCCCTCTTGACGACGAAGGGTTTTCGCGACGTCCTGGAGATCCAGCGCGCGAACCGCACCGACATGTACAACCTCTTCTACCAGAAGCCGAAACCCTTCGTCCCCCGCCGCCTGCGCTTCGAGGTGCGCGAGCGGACGAACTGGCGCGGCGAGGTCCTCGTGCCCCTCGAAGAGGAGGACGTGGTCGCCGCGGCCGAGGCGTGCGCGAAGGAAGGGGTGGAGGCGATCGCGGTCTCGTACATCCACTCCTACGCCAATCCCGCCCACGAACGCCGGACCGGCGAGATCGTGCGCAGGGTCTACCCCCAGGCGACGGTCACCCTGTCCCACGAGATCACCCAGGAGTGGCGCGAGTACGAACGAACGAACTCGACCGCCTTGAACGCCTTCGTCCAGCCCGCGGCCGCCCTGTATCTCTCCACCCTCGACCGGCACCTGTCCGAGATGGGCCTCTCCGGACCGAAGTACGCCATGCAGTCCAACGGCGGGACGACCACCTTCGCGCGGGCCGAGCGAGTCCCGATTCACCTCGTGGAGTCGGGCCCCGTGGGGGGAGTGATCGGGGCGAAGGTGATCGCTGACCTCCTGGGCGAGGAGCGAATCATCGCCTTCGACATGGGCGGGACCACGGCGAAGGTGAGCCTGATCGACCACGGGCACCTGAAGGTGAGCACAGACTACCATCTCGAGAAGACGGCGATCTGGGCCGGCTACCCCCTCAAGATCCCGGTGATCGACATCGTCGAGGTCGGCGCCGGCGGAGGGTCGATCGCCTGGGTCGACTCCGGCGGCGCCCTGCACGTCGGACCGCGCAGCGCCGGGGCCGATCCGGGGCCGGCCTGCTACGCCCTGGGAGGGACGCAGCCGACGGTCACGGACGCAAACCTCCTCACCGGCCGCCTGAACCCCGACTACTTCCTCGGCGGAGAGATGCGCCTCGACTCAGGGCTTGCCGAGAAGTCGATTCAAGAGATCGCTGATTCCTTCTCCCTGTCCACCTTGGAGGCCGCCTTGGGTATCCTGCGCCTGACCAACGCCAACATGCAGGCCGCCCTGGAGCGGGTCTCGATCGAGCGTGGCCACGACCCGCGCGACTTCACCCTCGTTGCCTACGGCGGCGCTGGGGGCTTGCACGGGACGACCTTGGCCCGCGAGCTGCGGATGCGGAAGGTGATCGTCCCCGCCGCGCCGGGCCAGTTCTCCGCCTGGGGAATGCTCATGACGAACCTCCGCCACGACTTCATCCGCACCCACGTCATGCCGTGCTCCGCCGAGCGCCTAGCCGACATCGCCGCGTGCTTTGCCGAACTGGAAGAGGAGGCGAGGGCGCAGTTCCGTGAGGAAGGGTTCCCGCTCGATCGCGTCACCATCGAACAGTTCCTCGACTTGCGCTACAAGGGCCAGGAGCACACGGTGCGCACTCCAGTGCCCTCGGGAGCCCTGCGCGACGCGCGCGGCCTCTCCTCCGTCATCGACGCGTTTCACGACCTCCACAACCAGGCCTACTCCTTCCGCCAGGATGACCCTGTCGAGATCGTGAACTTCCACCTCGTCGGCTGGGGCGAGGAGGAGAAGCCTCGCCTCAAACCACGGCGAAAGGGGAAGGGAGACCTCGCTTCGGCGTGCAAGGGCGAGCGGCCGGTTCACTTCGAGGGCGTGGGGACCCTGCCAAGCAGAATCTACGAGCGAGGTCTCCTTCCGATCGAGGAGAGAATCAAAGGACCGGCGATCGTGGAGGAGCCCGCCTGCACCACCGTCGTCTGCCCGGGCCAAGAGGCGGTCGTCGACCGCTTCTCGAACCTCGTCATCACGGAGGTCGACCGATGAGGACGAAGCGCACGATCGATCCATTTACGGTCGAAGTGATCAAGCGGGCTCTCATCTCGGCCGCCGAGCAGATGTTCGCCGCGATCGGCCGGACGAGCAAGAGCTCAGTCATCTACGAGGTCCTCGACCACGGATGCGCCATCACGGACGTGAGGGCGCGCATGATCGCCCAGGCGAACGGGATCCCGCCGTTCATCGGCGTCCTCACCGACGCCGTGGCGGACACCGTCCGTAAGTTCGGTCTCGACGGCCTCGCGGAGGGAGACATCATCATCCTGAACGACCCCTACATGGGCGGGGCGACTCACCAGAATGACGTTGTCCTCGTGATGCCTGTCTTCTATGAGAGCCGACCCATCCTTTTCGCGGCGAACAAGGCCCACTGGAACGATATCGGAGGAAAGGACCCCGGGAGCTGGTCTCCCAGTGCGACCGACATCTACCAGGAAGGACTCCAATTCCCCGCCGTGAAGCTCTTCGAGCGCGGGAAGGAGGTCCAGGCGATCGTCGACATCCTCGCCCGGAACGGCCGCATCCCGGAGATGACGCTCGGCGACATGCGCGCTCAGGCCGCCTCGCTCCAGGTCGCC
The DNA here is from genome assembly GCA_964355545.1 of uncultured Thermotogae bacterium. GTDB lineage: Bacteria > Bipolaricaulota > Bipolaricaulia > UBA7950 > UBA9294 > JAPLGE01. The sequence goes on from CAYHEK010000010.1 coordinate 11,574, forward strand.
GCAAAAAGGATCGTCCAGATCTGCGACAAGTACGGCCTGGAGACGGTCCTTGAGTCGATCGAGGTCTACCTCGAGCAGGGTCGCCAGTTGGCCCTGGAGGAGCTGAAACGCCTCCCGAAGGGGGAGTTTACGGCCGAGGAGTGGATCGACGACGACGGACTCGGCGGAGACCCAGTCCTCGTCAAGGTGAAGGTGACGATCACGGACGACGAGTTCATCGTCGACTACACCGGCACGGCCAGGACCTGTCGCGGGCCGATCAACTCGCCCCTCTCCGCCCTCATGAGCACCGCGAAGTTCGCCTACAAGGCGGTCGTCTCCCCCCACGCCGACGCGAACGAGGGGCTCTTCGCGCCGCTCCGGGTCATCGTGCCGGAAGACACGGTCTTCAACCCCAAGCGCCCCGCTCCGGTCAGCACGTATTGGGAATCCGACAGCTACGCCGGCGACATCATCTGGAAGGCCCTCGCGGACGCTATCCCTGATCGCATCCCGGCGGGACACTTCCTGAGCGTCTGCGGGACGATCGTGAGCGGGATCGACGATGGGAGCGGCGAGTGGTTCTTCTCCGTTGAGCCCAACGCCGGCGGCTGGGGCGCGGGAAAGGGAAAGGACGGCGAGAACGGCCTTGTCTGCTCCGGAGACGGGGAGACCTACATCCTCTCGGTGGAGGTGGCGGAGACGCGCTACCCCCTCGTCGTCGACCAGTTCGCCCTCAACATCGCAAGCGGGGGACACGGCGCGTGGCGCGGTGGATTCGGGCTCGTGAAGGACTACCGGATCACGAACTCTCAGGCCTTCGTCACCGCAAGCTTCGGCCGCAACCGCTTCCCGCCGTGGGGCCTCGCCGGAGGCTCCCCCGGGACCCCAAACGTCGCCGTGGTCCTAGCGACGACCGGGAAGGTGCAGGAGCGAGGCCGCTTCTCGAACGAGGTCCTCAAGAAAGGCGACGTGGTGCGGTTCATCACCGGCACGGGCGGGGGCTACGGCGGTCCGCACAAGCGCGACTCGCAGGCCGTCCTCGGCGATGTCCTCGACGGCTACATCACGAAAGAGACGGCGCGCGAGGTATATGGGGTCGCCATCGTCGGCGACCCGCCGCGGATCGACCGCGAAACGACCGACCGGTTACGAGGAGGTCGCTAGTGGACGTCTGGGAGGCGATCAAGGGAAGGCGAAGCGTGCGGCGGTTCGCGGATCGGCCGGTGGAGCGCGAGCGGCTCGAACGGCTGGTGGAGGCGGCGATCTGGGCTCCGTCGGCAGGAAACGCCCAGACGTGGCGGTTCGTGATCGTCGCCGACAAAGAGAGCGCGTTGCGGATCAAGACGGTCAGCCCCGGCCTCCTCGGCGATCCAGCGGCCCTCGTCGCGATCTGCCAGGACCTCGCCGAGGCGCGACGGCGCAGCGGGACCCTCGGTGAGACCTTCCTCGCCCCAGTCGACGCCGCAATGGCCGCGCAGAACCTCCTCCTCGCGGCGCACGCGGAGGGGCTGGGGGCGTGCGTGATCGCCTCCTTCCACCGCCGCGCCGTGGCGCGGCTCCTCGCCCTCGAGAGCGACGTGGAGCCGATCCTCCTTGTCTCGGTCGGATGGCCGGCCGAGGCGCCGCCCCCTCCCCCGCGCCGCCGCGACTGCATCGCCTTCGCCGAGGTGACCGACGATGCCCGCTAGTCTAGAACAGAAGGTGTTCAATCTCGTCGGCTACATGATCACGAGCGCCCGCAACCTCCTGGACGAGACTCCGCTCTATGGGCCGTTCCGGCTCGTGGACGCGGTGAGTCGCCTCGTCGGGATTCTGGAAGGGGAAGGGAAGGCGAGCCCGCGCCTTCTTGCCCTGCAGAAGCGCGTGGAGGCCGGCAAGTACTCGGTGATGAGGGATCAAGATGAATTCCACAATTACCTCGAGGGACTCGTGAACGCCCTCGTGGACGAGATGACTCCAGAACAAAGGGGGTGATCGCGCGACGGAAAACGGCTGGCGAACGGAGGGAAAACGAGAGCATCTTGTGGGAGGTGGATGACATGAAGCGTTGTTTGGTAGTTGGTCTTGTCCTTCTGTTGGCGGCGGGGCTCGTCGGTTGGGCTGCGGGCGAGCGGGTCCTGCGTTTCACCAACGCATGGCCCACCTACATCGACCCGGCCGTGGGGTCTGACTTCTCGAGCTCGAGCTCGATGATCAACCTCTACGACGCCCTGGTCTACCCGGACACGGCTGGGAACCCGTTGCCGCACGTAGCCACGAGCTGGGATACCTCGGCGGATGGACTGGTGTGGACCTTCCATCTCCGAAACGACGTGCGCTTCCACGACGGCACGCTCCTCACGGCGGACGATGTGAAGTTCTCCATGGATCGAATGCTCGCGATCGGCCAGGGGTACGGGTTCCTCTTCGTCGGCCGGGTGGAGTCGACGGAAGTGGTCAATGATACGACGGTCCGCTTCACCCTCACGAAGCCGTTCGGCCCGTTCCTCACCACCCTCTACCGACTGAACATCGTGAACAAGGACCTGGTCCTCGCTAACATCAAGAAGCCTGGCGCGTACGGCGACATGGGCGACTACGGGATGGACTACCTCCTCGGCCACGATGCGGGAAGCGGTCCCTACAAGGTCAAGGAGTTCCGCATCGAGGAAGAGCTCGCCATGACGAAGAATCCCGACTACTTCCTCCTCATCCCCGTTGAGGCCCCGGACGAGATCCACAACATCGGGACGACCGAAGCGGCGACCGTCCGCACGATGATGGCACGACGAGAGCTCGAGATCGGCGACCAGTGGCAGTCGCTCGAGGCGCTGAACGCCCTGGACCAAATCTCCGGGGTGGACATCGCCGGGTTCAACGCCGGCACCGTGTTCTACTACATGATGCACACGCGGAAGGCCCCCACGGACGACATCCACTTCCGCCGCGCCATGGCCTACGCCATGGACTACGAGACGGTCGTGACGAAGCTCTTCCCGGGGTCCTTCAAGTGCCGCGGCCCGATCTCGGGCATCCTCCCTGGGGCCGACCCCACGCTTCCCGAGAGCACCCGCGACCTCGCCAAGGCCCGCGCGGAGCTCGCACAGAGCAAGTACTCAAACCAACTCGACCAGTACGAGGTCGAGCTCCACTGGTGCGCCGAGGTCCCCGACGAGGAGAAGGTGGCCCTCCTCTTCCAGGCCAACATGGCCGAGATCGGGATCAAGGTCAAGGTTGTGAAGGTCCCGTGGATGTCGATGATCGACGAGATGGCAAAGCCGGAGACGAGTCCCCACATCGTGACCGTCTTCGACTCCTCGCACTATCCGGAGGCGGGGTCGCTCCTGGAGTCGCGCTACCACTCCTCTTCGGCTCCGACCTGGGAGCAGAACGAGTGGCTCCTCGATCCCGTCTACGACGCCATGATCGAGGACGCGGTCGCGACCGTCGACCGGACGCAGCGCTTCGTCAAGTACGCGGCGTGCCAGCGCTACATCGTCGACCTGTGTCCGACCATCTTCGTCTTCGAGCAAGTGGAGAAACACCCCTACCAGACGGCCTACATCGATTGGCCCGCGGCGCGGGGAGAGGTCAACCCCATCATGGGCTACAACTTCGCGGGACGCTTCATCAAGGTCTATCCCGAGAAGAAACCGTAGGAGAACGATCGGCGGGCGGGGAGGCCTTCGCGCTTCCCCGCCCCTTTCCAACCCAAGAGGGAAGGACCGTACCCGATGAATACACTGAAGTTCCTGGGCAAGCGTCTGGCCCTCTCTGTGTTCGTGCTGTTTGGCCTGTCCATCCTGATCTTCGTAATCTCCCGCGTCCTCCCCGGCGACCCGGTTCGCATGGCCCTGGGGCCGCGGGCGCCGGAGTGGGCCGTCCAGAACCTGCGCGACCAGATGCACTTAAACGAGCCCCTGTACGTCCAGTACTACTACTGGATCTCATCGGCCCTGCGGGGGAACCTGGGGCAGTCGCTCTTCACGCGGCGGGCGGTCCTCGACGACATCAAGGAGTTCCTGCCGGCGACGATGGAGCTGACCCTGTTCGCCGGGCTGATCATGGCGATCCTGGGGATCCTCCTGGGGGCGGTCGCGGGCCGCTACAACAACACCTGGATTGACAACAGCGTCCGCATCTTCTCCTACGTCGGGGTGGTGACGCCCTCGTTCGTCTTTGCCATCCTGTTTCTGCTCCTCTTCGGCTACGTCCTGAACCTCCTCCCGACCGCGGGTCGGCTCGCCCCGGGGATCGTGCGCCCTCGCCCGATCACGGGGATGATCACGATCGACGCCCTGTTCACCGGCAACTTCCTCGCTCTGGGGGATACGATTCGGCACATGATCCTCCCCGCGGTGAGTCTCGCCCTGGGCGGGATGGCGCAGGAAGCGCGGATCACGCGCTCGACGATCAGCGATAACCTCCGTAAGGACTACATCGCCTCCGCCAAGGGCTTCGGCGTCCCCGAGTGGCTCATCGCCCTGAAGTACCTCTTGAAGCCCTCCCTCATCCCGACTGTCTCTATCCTCGGCCTTGACTTCGCCGCCCTCCTCAGCAACGCCTTCCTCGTCGAACTCATCTTCAACTGGCCCGGTTTCTCCCGCTACGGGATCAACGCCATGCTGCGCAAGGACCTGAATGCCGTCGCCGCGGTGGTGATGGTGCTCGGCGTCGTCTTCGTGATCATGAACATCCTGGTCGATCTGGTCGTGGCCTGGCTCGACCCGCGCATCCGACTCGGCGCAGAAAGGGGCAAGTGACGATGGAACCAAGAGTCTCCTCGGGTAGACGGCGGTGGGAAAGCTTCAAGAAAGGGTGGTACAAGTTCTCGAGAAACCCAGTCTCGGTCGTGGGACTCGTCTTCGTCTTCCTCGTCACGTTCCTCGCCGTCTTCGCCCCCTACGTCTCACCACACCCGGAGCACGCCGGCCGCTTCGTCAACTTCTCCGAGGCGAGCCAACCCCCGACCCTGAAACACCTCTTCGGGACCGACGTCTTCGGCCGCGACATCCTGTCCCGGGTCTTCTTTGGATTCCGCTACTCCCTGATGATGGGAGTCCTCGTCCTGGTCCTGGTCGTCCCGCCCGGCGTCGTCCTGGGGCTACTCGCCGGCTACTTCCGGGGCACGTGGATCGATACGGTCATCATGCGGATCACAGACGTCTTCCTCGCTGTCCCGCCTCTGATCCTCGCCCTCGCCGTCTGCTCCGTCCTCACCCCAAGCGTCTTCAACGCGATGATGGCCGTCTCGCTCATGTGGTGGCCGTGGTACACCCGGCTCGTCTACGGCCTGGCCTCGTCGCTTCGCCAGGAGTTCTTCATCCAGGCCGCCGAAGTGACCGGCGCGAGCAAGCCGCACATCCTGTTCCGGGAGATCCTCCCCAACTGCGTCTCCAGCATCTTCACCAAGATGAGTCTCGACATGGGGTGGGTCATCCTGATCGGCTCGGCCCTGAGCTTCGTCGGGCTGGGAGCGCAGCCGCCGACCCCCGACCTGGGGACGATGGTCGCCGACGGGGCGAAGTACCTCCCCGACCAGTGGTGGATCTCCATCTTCCCCGCCATGGCGATCATGGTGACGGTCCTTGGCTTCAACCTGATCGGGGATGGCTTCCGCGACCTGTTCGCGCTGGAGGAGGTCTAGATGGCTGAGCCTCTTCTTGAGATCGTGGACCTCCACGTGGAGTTCAAGGTCTACCAGGGGAGCCTTCGGGTCCTCAATGGAGTCGAGATGACCGTCGTTCCGGGCCAACGGATCGGCCTCGTGGGCGAGGCGGGCTGCGGGAAGACGACGACCATGAAGTGCGTCCTCGGGATCCTCCCCTCCCCGCCGGGGAGGGTCACCTCCGGCTGCATTCTCTGGCACGGGAAGGACCTCCTCAAGGTGTCCGCCACGGAGATGCAGCGGGTGCGGGGTCGCGGGATCGCGATGATCTTCCAAGATCCCACGGCCGCTCTGAATCCAGTCTTCTCGATCGGAGACCAGCTCGAGGTGGTGATTCGCTATGGATCGCGCGATTCTCTTAGCCGCAAGGAGATCCGCCGCCGCGCCGTCGAGTCCCTGCGCGAGGTCCAGCTCCCCGACCCGGAACGGATCCTCACCTGCTACCCCATCCAGCTCTCGGGCGGGATGCGCCAGCGGGTCTGCATCGCCATGGCCTTGTCCACCGAGCCGGAACTCCTGATCGCGGACGAGCCGACGACGTCGCTCGACGTGACGATTCAGGACCAGATCCTCCGCCTCCTGCACGCCCTCGTCGAGCGGCGGGAAACCTCTGTAATCTTCATCACCCACAGCATGGGAGTCGTGCAGGAAATGGCGGACTGGGTCTACGTCATGTACGCGGGGGCCCTCGTGGAAGGAGCGCCTAAGGAGGCGCTCTTCGGCAAGCCGCTTCATCCCTACACCCAAGGCCTGATGAGCGCGATCCCCAAGCTGACGGGTGGAGGGATCGCCGAAGGGATCCCGGGACGGATCCCCGAGTACCTCTTGCCTCCCTCAGGATGCCGCTTCCACCCCCGCTGCCCTGCGGAGATGCCGATCTGTGCGGCAAAGCGGCCCGCCTTCACCGACGAGGGAGGAGACCACGACGTGGCGTGTTTCCTGTACGAAAGGGAGACAGGATGACCCAGGAGATCTTGGACGTCGTCCGTCTGAGGAAGTTCTTCGCCACCTCCCGCGGGACGGTGCGGGCGGTGGACGACGTCTCCTTCTCCCTCGCGGAAGGGGAGACCCTCGGAATCGTCGGGGAGTCCGGCTCGGGGAAGAGCACGGTTGCCTACGTCGTCGTCGGCCTGTACGCTCCGACATCGGGGAAGATCCTCTTCCAGGGGCAAGACATCTCGCGGAGCGTCGCCCGGCGGCCGCGGACCCTCAAACGGGCCGTGCAGATCGTCTTCCAGGACCCCGGCACGTCCCTCAACCCCCGCCGCACCATTCAGCAGATCCTGGAGCTGCCGCTCAAGGTTCACCGCCTCGGGGACCGCACGGACCGCAAGGCCCGCGTGGCCGAGCTCTTGCGCCAGGTCGAGTTGCCCGAGGAGACCATGTACAAAGCCCCGCACATGCTGGGCGGCGGGGAGAGGCAGATGGTCGCCATCGCACGCGCCCTCGCCACCGAGCCGCGCCTCGTCATCCTCGACGAACCGACCTCGGCCCTCGATGTCTCCATCCAGGCGAAGATCATCCGCATGCTCCTCAAGTTCCAAGAGACCCTTTCCCTCTCCTACCTCTTCATCACTCACGACCTCAGCCTGATGCGGAACGCCGCCACGCGCGTCACGATCATGTACCTGGGGAGGATCTGCGAGGTCGCGCCGACCGCCGACTTCTTCCAGAACCCCCTTCACCCCTACACCAAGATGCTCCTCTCCTCAATCCCGGTCGTGCTCAAGGAGGAGGAGGCGCTGAAGCCGGCGAAGATCGTCTCCAAAGGGGAGATCCCCAGCCCCGTGAACGTCCCCCCAGGCTGCGGATTCCACACCCGCTGCCAAAGCCGCAACGGCCGTTGCGCCGAGGCGATCCCGGAGAAGGTCGAGGTCGAGGAAGGGCACCTTGTCTTTTGTCATCTATTCTCGCAAGGCCGAGGCCGTTCCTCGTAAGTCAGGAAAAGGAGCACGCTCATGACGAAGATCCTGTGGATCAATCCGGTCGGAACGGACCTGTTCGATCGACCGATCGAGGAGTTCCTCAACACGGCAAAGTCGCAAGAGACGCGGATCGACGTCGTCTCCCTCAAGCGAGGGCCCCTGCACCTTGAGTACCACTACTACGAAGCCCTCGTCCTCGCGGATACATTGCACCAGGTACGCCGCGCGGAGGTGGAGGGTTACGACGCGGCCGTGATCGGCTGCTTCTACGACCCCGGCCTGCGCGAGGCGCGCGAGATCACGGAGCGCCTCGTCGTCACCGCGCCCGCCGAGGCGAGCCTGCACATCGCGACCACGCTCGGTCACTCTTTCTCCATCCTCGTGGGGCGGAAGAAGTGGATCCCCAAGATGCATGAGAACGTGGTGAAGTACGGGTTCAAAGACGCGCTCGCCTCGTTCAAGCCCCTCGACCTCGGGGTCTACGACTTCCAGAAGGACAAAGAGGAGACGACGCGCCGCCTGAAGGCGGCCGCGCGGGAGGCGGTGGAAAAGGACGCGGCGGAGGTGGTCATCCTTGGGTGCACGATCGAGTTCGGTTTCTACAGGGAGCTCCAGACCGAGCTGGGCGTCCCGGTGATCGATGCCGTCCTCGCCCCGCTCAAGTACGCGGAGTTCCTCGTCGAGCTGCGCGACCGCTTCGGTTGGTCGCACAGCAAGGTCTACGGGTACCAGTCCCCGCCGCAGGACGAGGTGAACGGCTGGAAGCTCGAAAAGCAGTACGGGACATCGAGGTTGTGGGGGTAAGCGATGAAGAAGGCTTCGGAGTTGCGGATCGGATTCGATGTCGGAGGGACGTTCACGGATGGCGTCCTGATGCGCGGCCGGGAGGTCGTGGCGAAGGCGAAGTCCCTCACGACGCAGGACGTGACCGGCGGGATCGTGCAGGCGCTCGACGAGATCTTGAACGAGTCGCGGGTCGATCCCGCGGAGGTCGCCATGGTCTCTCTGGGGACGACGCACACGACGAACGCGATCATCGAGCGCCGGAACCTGAACAAGGTCGGGATCTTCCGCCTAGGTGCCCCGGCGACGACCGCCATCCCGCCCCTCACCGGGTGGCCGGAGGACCTGAAACAGGCGATCGGAGGTCCCGAGTTCGTGCACGTCGTCCGCGGCGGATCGGAGTACGACGGCCGCGACATCGTCCCGCTCGACGAGCGCGCGATCGCCGAGGCCTGTCGAAAGATGAAGGGGAAGGTGAACTCCGTCGCCATCACCGGCGTCTTCTCCCCGATCATCCCCGACCACGAGGAGCGCGCCGCGGCGATCGTGAAGGAGACCCTCGGCGAGGACGTCCCCGTCACCCTCTCCCACCGGATCGCCACGATCTCGCTCCTGGAGCGGGAGAACTCGACGATCCTCAACGCCTCGGTCCTCACGGTGATGCAGCGGGCAGTGAATTCGCTCAAGGCCGCGGCCAAGGAGCGGAAGATCAAGGCGCCGCTCTTCATCGTCCAGAACGACGGGAGCGTGATGTCGGCCGACTACGCGGTCGACTACCCGATCTTCACCGTCGCCTCCGGCCCGGCGGCGAGCGTCCGCGGGGCGGTCTACCTCTCTGGAATCGAGGATGGGGTCGTCGTGGACATCGGCGGGACCTCGACCGACGTCGCCTACATCGTGAAGGGCTTCCCGCGCGAGTCCTCGATCACCGTCAACATCGGCGGGGTGAAGACGAACATCCGCTGCCCGGACCTCCTTTCGATCGCCCTCGGCGGCGGGACGATCGTCAAGCACGAGGGGGAGACGGTGAACGCCCTCGGCCCGGAGAGCGTGGGGTACAACCTCGTGCGGCTCGCCCGCTCGTTCGGCGGACCGCTCCTCACCGTACACGACGTCGCCGTCGGCCTGGGGAGGCTAAAAGAGAGGCTCAACGTCTTCAAGACCGAGTTCCTGACCCATCCAGAGAAGGTGAAGGCCCTCTCGGTCCGGCTCCTCGAGAACGCGTGGGCGGCGGTCGGGCGGACGCTCGAGGAGGCGATCGACAAGATGAAGACGACCGCCGAACCGGTCCCCGCGATCTTCATCGGCGGTGGGGCCCTCGTCGTGCCGAGGGTGGGGCTCGCCGGCGTGAGCGAGGTCTTGAGTCCGGACCACTTCGAGGTCGGCGGGGCGGTTGGGACGACAATCGCCGAGATCGGGGCCTACGCGGAAGGCGTCGTGGACCTCGAGCGGGAGGACCGCGACCTCGCCCTCGCGCGAGTGACCGACCAGGCGAAGAAGAACGCCGAAGCGGCGGGGGCGGTGCGCGAGAGCGTGGAGGTGATCGACGTCGAGGAGATCCCCTTCACGTACATGCCCGGGAAAAGGGAGAAGATCCGCGTGCGGGTCAAGGGGAAGATCCTGAAGTGAAGACAAACGAGAAGACTGCACGCGAGATCCTGTCCGACTGGGGGGTCCGCGAGTTCCGCCCGATCGACCGGCAGGCGATCCAAGAGATCACCCTCGGCGCGTCGATCCTGGCTACGGGGGGAGGAGGGGACCCGGAGATCGGCCTTCTGTGGACCTACAAGGTCCTCGACGAGCGCAAAGAGATCCTCCTTGTGGATCCCCTCGACGTCCCCGACGAGGTCCAGACCGCAAGCCCGGCCTGCTTAGGCGCCGCCCTCGTCCTCACGGAGAAGCCGCCGAGCGGCGGGGTCTTGAACTTCGCGATGCGCCGTCTCGAGCGCTACCTCGGCCGGCCGATCCAGGCGACGATCCCCATCGAGTGCGGCGGGGTCAACTCCCCGGTCGCCTACGCCGCGGCGGGGGAGCTCGGGGTCCCCGTGATCGACGTCGACGGGATGAACCGGGCCTTCCCGGAGCTGCAGATGACGTCCTGGGTCACCCACGGCGTACACGCCTCGCCGACCGTCTCCGTGGACGACCGAGAGAACGTCACGGTGATCGATGCCAAGGACGACGACGTCCTCGCCGAGACCCTCGCCCGCCGGGTGGCGATGGCCTACGGTGGGATCTCCTGGATCGCGACGTACCCCATGACTGGCCGCCAGGTGAAGGACGCCTCCATCCTCCACTCCCAGTCGATCGCCTGGGCCGTCGGCCGGGCGGTCTTGCGCGCGCGACGCGAGCACCTCGACCCGATCGACGAGCTCCTCCTGAGCTTGCACAAGGAGCGGAAGGTCGAGGGGTTCCGCGTCTTCCGCGGGAAGATCGCGGACATCCACCGCGAGTTCGGCTCGGAGACGACCAAGGGGTTCACCCTCGGCCGGGTCACGATGGAGGGGATCGACGCCGATCGCGGCCGCGCCGCGATCCTCGACTTTCAGAACGAGTGGTTGAACCTACGGATCGACGGGGAGGTGCGCTGCCTCCCCCCGGACTTGATCGCGATCCTCGACTCGGAGACAGGAGAGCCGATCCGCACGGACATCATGAAGTACGGCTATCGTGGGACGGTTGTCCTCATCCCCGCCCACGAGCGAATGAGGACAGAGAGGGGGATCGAGCTGTTCGGCCCCCGGCACTTCGGCTACGACCTCGACTACACGCCGGTCGAGGAGTTGAATAGAAGGAGGTGACCATGGACGCGGCCCTGAAGGCCCTGATCCAATCGAATCCCCGCTACCGCGAGGTCCTGAAGGCGCTCCTTTCGCGGCCGTACATCGAGCGCCAGGCCCTGCAGGAAAAGATAGGAATCCCCGAGGGCGACCTCGAGCGCCTGCTTCGGCCACTCCTCGAGAAGACGATGGTCTTGGAGCTTGCAAGCCAAGCGGACTCGAGTGTCGAGTCCCGGGTTCCCAAGAGGGTGTACTTGATCAATCCCGACCTCGAACAAGCGATCCGCTCGATCGCCTCCTAGGCCATGGAGCACTCAAGGCGTCTTGCGGCCCTGACGGAGCGGATGCGCGAGGAGCGCCTCGACCTCGTCCTCCTCTTTGACCGCGATAACGTCCGCTACTTCACCGGCTTCCGCCTGAACCGCGCCGTGAGTTCGATCCTCGCCGTCTCACCGGACGAGGGGCCGACCTACCTCGTCGCGCAGCTTGATCTCGAGCGAGCCAAGCGCGACTGCTTCATCGAGCGCGTCGTCCCCTTCCCCGAGGACACACCGAACTACCTCCGCGCTCTCGCCCAGCTCTTCCGCATCGCTCCTCGCCGGATCGGCGTCGAGAAGGACGCCCTCACCCTGCGCCAGGCCGAGTACCTGCGGGAGCTCGGCCAGCGGGAGCCCGAGTTCGTCGACATCCGCGGCCTGACGAGCGACCTGCGCGCGATCAAGTCGCCCGAGGAGATCGCCGCGATCCGCCGCGCGGCCGCGATCGCTGATCGAGTTATGGGCAGGATCCGCGCGGAGGTCCGGCCGGGCGCCCGCGAGGCAGACCTCGCCTCCTTGACCGAACACCTCGCAGTGCAGGAAGGGGCCGAGGGGAACTCGTTTGAGCCGTTCCTGATGTCGGGGAAGAACGCGTGGCTCCCGCAGCGGGTCGCCTCCCGCAAGACCCTTGAGGAGGGGGAGCTCGCCCTGTTCGACATGGGAGTCGTCTACGAGGGCTATTGTTCCGACCTCACCCGCACGTTCGCCGTGGGGGAGGTCTCCGACGAGCGCAGGCGCCTGTTCGACGTCGCCCTCGCGGCGCAGCGTGCCGCCATGGAGGCGCTCCAGCCCGGGGTCGCCGCGGGGGACGTCGACCGAGCCGCGCGGGCCGTCATCGAAGAGGCCGGTCTAGGCCCGTACTTTCCCCACATCACCGGCCACGGGCTCGGCGTGTCGACGCACGAGGCGCCGATCCTCGATCGCGGTAGAGAGGACCCGCTCCGGCCGGGGATGGTCCTCACCGTGGAGCCGGGCGTGTACGTCCCCGGAGTGGGAGCGGCGCGAGTGGAGGACATGGTCCTCGTCACCCCGGCCGGCCACGAGGTCCTCACGGCCGCACCGCGGGCCCTGGACGGAAAGGAGTGAAGCGTGAGCGCAAGGGAGATCCTCGCCGAATGGTCGGTAGATGAGTTCCAGAAGATCGATAAACAGGCGCTTGCCGAGATCACCCTCGGGGCGTCGATCCTCGCCACAGGTGGAGGGGGAGACCCCGAGATCGGGCTTCTGTGGGCGTACCACGTGGTCGACCAGGGAAAGGAGATCCTCCTTGTCGATCCGGAGCGGATGCCCGACGACGCCCTCGCCACGATCGCCGGCTGCCTGGGGGCGGCCCTCGTCCTCACGGAGAAGCCCCCCAATGGTCAGGAGCTCTTTTGGTGTTACGACAAGCTCAGAAGGTACATGGGGAAGTCCGTGCAGGCGGTCGTCCCGCCCGAGGCGGGCGGGGTGAACACTCCGGTCCCCATGGCGGTCGCTGGCGCCGTCGGCGTCCCGGTGATCGACGCGGACGGAATGGGAAGGGCCTTCCCCGAGCTCCAGATGACGTCGTTCTACATCCACGGGGTCTCGCCCTCGCCGACCGCCGCGGCGGACGAGAAGGGGCACGTGATGATCGCAGACACGAAGGACGCCCTCCTCGCCGAGCGCCTCATCCGCGGGGCGGCGATGGCCTACGGCGGGATCTCGTGGATCGCCGGCTACCCGATGACAGGAGAGGAACTGAAGCGGACGGCGATCCTCCACTCCGTCTCCTTGGCGTGGGAGCTCGGGAAGCGCGTCTTCCTCGCGCGGCGGCGACACGCGGACCCGATCGAAGAGGTGATCCGTCTTGCGCACGGTTTCCGTGCCTTTCAGGGGAAGATCATCGACATCAACCGCGAGTTCGGAGCGGAGAAGACGAAGGGGTTTTCGCTCGGCCGCATCACCCTGGAAGGGACCGATGACTCGAAGGGCAAGACGGCCACGATCGGCTTCCAGAACGAGTGGCTGACCCTGGAGGTGGACGGCGAGGTGCGGTGCATGCCGCCTGACCTCATCTCGCTCCTCGACCCGGCGACCGGCGAGCCGATCCGGACCGACATCGTCCGCTACGGCTACCGCGGGACGGTCGTCCTCATCCCGGCGCACGCGCGGATGCGGACCGAGCGCGGGATCTCGACCTTCGGCCCGCGCTACTTCGGCTACGATCACGACTACGTCCCCGTGGAAGAGCTGATGGAGAAAAGAGGATGAAGGTCCGCCGCCTGGTGCAGGTCGTGGATACCCATACGGCCGGGGAGCCGACCCGCGTCGTCGTGGGAGGGTTCCCCGCGATCCCTGGGGAGACGATGGGAGAGCGCAAAAGCTGGCTCGCGCACAACGCCGACGAGTTCCGCGAGTTCCTCCTCCAGGAGCCGCGAGGTCATGGGGACATGTTCGGGGCGATCGTCACCCCGCCCGCGACGCAGGACGGCGACCTTGGTCTCATCTTCCTCGAGAGCTCCGGGTACCTGGGAATGTGCGGGCACGGGACGATCGGCGCCCTCACCGCCCTCGCCGCGGTCGGCCAGATCGAGAAGGAGGAGGTCCGGGTCGACACCCCCTCCGGCCGAGTCCTCTGCCGCCTCACCTTCGAAGAGAGGGAACTCGTCTCCGTCACCTTTCAGAATGTCCTCTCCTTTGGCCTCGACCCACTGGAGAAGGACGGGCTCGAGATTTCCATCGCCTACGGCGGGAACCTCTTCGCGCTCGTTGACGCAAGGCGGGCGGGGCTTCGCCTCGAGCGCGAGGCCCTCCCCGATCTCGTCCGCGAGGGGCTCTCCCTCCGCCAGTGGGTGAACGACCACCGCGCCTTCCGCCACCCGGCGACAGGGGCTCCCCTGCAGGTCGAGCTCGTCGAGTTCTACGAGGAGGGAGACCCGCCGAAGAACGTGGTCGTCTTCGGACAGGGGCAGGTCGACCGCTCCCCTTGCGGGACCGGGACCTGTGCTAAAATGGCCCTCCTTCACGCGAGGGGAAAGCTAGAGGTGGGAGGGACGTACCGCTACCGAAGCATCCTGGACACCGAGTTCGTCGGCCGGATCGTCGCCGAGGCGCACGTGGGAGGAAGGCGAGCGATCCTCCCCGAGGTGACCGGAGTGGCGTTCGTGACGGGGATCGGCTCGCTCGTCCTCACGGAAGGGGACCCGTTCCCCTCCGGGTTTCGGCTCATCGTCTAGAGACGGAGCGAAGGTGAGGGGCGCATCTGGGGACGCTGTCCGTCCATCCTTCCAAACGAGGGGGCTCAAGGAGGCCCTTGGCGACCCCGCGCGGCTGTGATCGCGCAGGAAGGGGTCGCACAACACAACCAAGGAGAGAGAATGACCGAACACCGCATCGACCACCATCCGATCCTCGCCGTCCCGCAACGGAGACCCGTGACCTTCTCCTGGCGTGGCCGGCGACTCGAGGCGAAGGAGGGCGAGATGATCTCCGCCGCCCTCTTCGCGAGCGGCGTGCGCGTCTTCGGACACCATCCCCGCGACAAGGCGCCCCAAGGGATCTTCTGCGCGAACGGCCAGTGCGCCCAGTGCCTCGTCCTAGCGGACGGAAGGCCCGTCAAGGCGTGCATGACCCCTGTTCGGGCCGGGATGCGGCTCGAGGCAATGGACGGGCTCCCCGTGCTCCCCAAGGTGGATAAGGCCCCGCCGATGCGGCCTCCCGAGGAAGTCGAAGTCCCCGTCCTCATCATCGGCGGCGGACCAGCCGGCATGTCCGCGGCGATCGAGCTTGGGAAGCGCGGGGTCGAGACCCTCCTCGTCGACGACAAAGGCCGTCTGGGAGGGAAGCTTGTCCTCCAGACCCACCGCTTCTTCGGGTCGATCGAGGCCGTTCACGCCGGTCGGCGCGGGATCGACATCGCGACCCTCCTCGAGGAAGAGGTGCGAGGCCTCAAGACGGTCGAGGTCTGGCTTGAGAGCGTCGCCCTCGCCGTGTATAGCGACGGGAAGGTCGGCGTCCTGCGCGATGGGACGCGCTACGCCCTCGTCACCCCGCGCGTCCTCCTCGTCGCCGCCGGGGCGCGGGAGAAGTCCCTCGTCTTCAAGGGGAACACCCTCCCCGGCGTCTACGGCGCGGGCGCCTTCCAGACCCTCGTCAACCGCGACCTCGTGCGGCCGGCCGACCGCCTGTTCATCGTCGGCGGCGGGAACGTCGGTCTGATCGCTGGCTACCACGCCCTCCAGGCGGGGATCGAGGTCGTCGGCCTGGTCGAGGCGATGCCGGAGTGCGGCGGGTACAAGGTCCACCAGGACAAGCTCGCCCGCATGGGCGTCCCGATCTACACCTCGCACACGATCCTCTCCGCAAACGGAGAAGACGAGGTGGAGTCCGTGACGATCGCAAAGGTTGACTCTCGCTTCCAGCCGATCGCGGGGACGGAGCGGTCGTTTCTCTGCGACACGGTCCTGATCGCCGTCGGGCTCGACCCGGTCGCCGAGTTCTACGACGCGGCGGTCGAGTTCGGGATCCCCGCCCTCGCCGCCGGCGACGCGGAGGAGATCGCCGAGGCCTCGGCGGCGATCTTCTCCGGGAAGATCAAGGGCCTCGAGGCGGTGGCCGCGCTCGGGATCGACGTCGAGGAGACCCCGCCCGAGTGGTCCCGCACGGCAAAGATCCTGAAGTCTCGGCCCGGGAGGACCGCGAAAGAAGAGACCCCAGAGGAGGAAGAGGGCGTCTTCCCCGTCCTCCACTGCTCGCAGGAGATCCCGTGCAACCCCTGCTCCTCCGTCTGCCCGCGCGGGCTGGTCGCGATCGACGAGGAGGACATCCGCGCCCTGCCCCGCTACCTCGGCCCCGATCCGACCAAGCCGTGCCTGGGGTGCGAGCGGTGCGTCACGGTCTGCCCCGGCCTCGCCGTGACGCTCGTCGACTACCGTGCGGACCCGGAGCGCCCCCTCGTCACCCTGCCGTTCGAGTTCTCCGGTGAGAAGCTCAAGGAGAGGGACCGCGTCACCGTCCTCGATACGCGAGGGGAGGCCCTGGGCGAGGTCGAGGTCGCAAGCGTCCGCGCCCTCGAGCGGAACGACCACACGCTCCTCGTCAAGGTGCGGGCCCCTAAGGCCTTCGCCAAGGAGATCGCGGGGATCCGCGTCCAGGAGCCGTGGGTTTCCGAGCCGCTCCCCGAGGCCCTGGAGCGGACGACCGACGACACCATCGTCTGCCGCTGCGAGCGGGTGAGTGCCGGCGAGATTCGCGACCTCATCCGCAAAGGCTACCGCGACCTAAACGAGATCAAGGCCGTGACGCGCGCCGGGATGGGCGCCTGCGGCGGGAAGACCTGCACCGCCCTCGTGCAGCGCCTCTTCCGCGAGGAGGGGGTCCCCGCGAACGAGGTGACGGACCCAGTGCGGCGGCCGCTCTTCGTCGAAGTCCCCTTCGCCGTCTTCGCCGGAGCGGAGGCGGACCATGAGTAAGGCCGCGTCGTACGACGTCATCGTCATCGGCGCGGGAAGCGTCGGGGTCCCGGCGGCCCTCGCCATGGGAAAGGCCGGGGTCAAGGTCCTCGTCCTCGACCGGTTCGCAAGCCAGGGCCAGGGCTCGCAGAAGGCGGCGATCGGCGGGATCCGCGCCACCCACTCCGACCCGGCGAAGATCCGCCTATGCCTGCGGAGCCTTGAGATCGTCTCCACCTGGGAGGAGACCTACGGCCACAACGTCGAGTGGTCGAAGGGCGGGTACTCGTTCGTCGCCTACCGCGAGCGCGAGGAGAAGGTCCTAAAGGACCTCCTCGCTGTCCAGCACCGCTACGGCCTCTCCATCGACTGGCTTGACCGAAAGGAGCTCCTCGCGGTCGTCCCCGACCTGAACCCGAAGGACCTCATCGGAGGGACCTTCTCCCCCGACGACGGCCACTGCTCGACGATCCTCATGGGGCACGCCTTCTACGACGAGGCGAAGAAGGCCGGCGCCGAGTTTCGCTACAACGCGCCCGTCACGGCGATCCGCGTCCGCGGCGGCCGCGTGGTCACAGTCACCACCCCGCAGGCCGAGTTCGGGGCGGACGTCGTCCTGAACGCCGCCGGCCCGTGGGCGCGGGAGGTAGGGAGCCTCGTCGGGCTCGACCACCCCGTGACCCCCGACTCCCACGAGGGAGGGATCACCGAGCCGGTCGCGCATTTCCTCGTCCCGATGCTCGTCGACACCCGCCCCGCGCCCGGCTCGGCGAACTACTACTTCTTCCAGTTGCGAAGCGGGCAGGTCGTCTTCTGCATCACCCCGAGCCCGAGCCTCTGGGGGACCGACCGCCGCGAGACGAGCGCGTTCCTCCCGATGGTCTCCCAGCGCATGGTCGACCTCGTCCCGCGCCTTACGAACTTGCGCGTGCGGCGGACCTGGCGCGGCCTCTACCCGATGACCCCGGACGGCTCCCCCCTCGTCGGCTGGTCGCGCGAGGTCGAAGGGTACCTCATGGCGATCGGGATGTGCGGCCAGGGGTTCATGCTCGGCCCCGGCCTCGGCGAGCTCCTCGCGCGCACGGTCACCCAGGATGAGCTCTC
>CAYHEK010000011.1:0-8898 GCA_964355545.1 uncultured Thermotogae bacterium
GACACGTCGCACCGCCTCGGCGCGCCTCCGCGGGAAGCCCGTCCATGTCTCAGACGGTCGTGAAGCGGTCCTTACCAACGTGAAGGAGAGGATGTATTCGAGCGAGGTTGCGCAGGCCGTCCTCTCCGAGCGCCTCGGGGCGGGCGTACGCCGCGAGGACCTCGCCGATCACGAGCCGGTGGTCTCCGGCCTCGATGTCGCCTGTCACGCGGCACTCAAGGAAGGCGAGGCACTCGTCGATGATCGGCGGCCGGACCCTCCTCGCCTTCGCCTGGGTCAGGCCGGTGGCCGCGAACTTGTCCACCTCTCGGCCGGAGCGGCGGCCGCAGACGAGGGCCTGCTCGACGAGCCCGTGCGTGGCGACGTTCACCACGAACTCGGGAACCTCCTTGAGGAACTCGTAGGAGTAGCGACTCGAGCGAATGCTCATCCCGACGAGGGGCGGATCGACGCTCACGGGAATGAGCCAGGCGATGGCGAGGACGTTCGACCTTCCCCGGCCGTCGCACGTCGTCACAAGCGACGTCGAGTAGGGGTGGAGGAGATAGTGGAACTGAGGCACCGCGACCAAATCCTTCAACGTGTCCTCCTTTCGCGTCAAGAGGATAGCCGCTTTCTCCCCCCGCCACTAGCCGCCTTCCTCGCCGATCCACCCGATGATGCCGAACCTTGTAGGACGAACCGTGCCTCGCGGCGTGTCCAATGTGGCAGAACGAGAGGGCAATGGCCCTGTCCCCAAGTCGACCGGAGCATCCAACTGCGTCGAGCTGCCAGCAAAAGCGCCAGTTGGGTCACAGCGCCGAGAGAGAGGATCCCGGCCGAACGTGAGCGACGGAAGGACCGTCAGTCATGGCTGCCGTTCCTCCTTCCCTTGAAACAGAGAATCCTCAAGGGGGCAGATGTCCTGCCCCCTCAAGAATCTGTGAGCCTAATGGTAAACGGCGTTAGCCAGCAGCCTGAAGGTGTTCGTCGCGATAGCACGAAAGCCGACGTTTACCCCAAACACGACAGCCTTCCCTCGGCCGATCTCCTGGTAGACGATCGCCGGCCGATTCTGGTAGACAGACATATCCACATCCTCGTCCGGGAAGAACTCAAGCGCCGGGCTGAGCCTCTGGTAGGTCGCCACGACCCTCGCGTTTCTTCCAGTCTTCATCATCGGGCTGGCGGGTGTGCCAAAGAGCTTCTCCCCGTAGTAATAGGTTGGGAGAACCCGCTCCATCCACTTCCCGGCGTCGTTGTAGCAGCCATCGTAGCCCCACAACAGTGGGTCATCGGGGGCCTCCAATCTAAGAAGCATAGGACCCTTGCTCGGTAGCGGGTCTATGACATGAAAATCCATGAGTTTCGAGAACTCCTGGCTCGCCAACGCTCCCCCTCCTGCCCCCACGCCAATGTAGGTTCCCCCCGCCTTGACGAACTCGACGATGCGCGCGAGTCCCTCTTTCCCCAGACCGCGCTTCTCCCCAACCGGTTCCCACGGATACCTATTCCAGATGCCGTTCGGGTCACGTCCTTCGGCGATCTCTCTAGCGTCCCCAGCCGGCACGATCAACACATCAACACCGGAGAGGGCTCCGCCCCTGAACTGGTCGTCTCCGACCTCGATGTACGGAAATTCCATCTGGGATAGAGCCCACGCGAGGTCCGCTTTATGGACAAGGTGCTGCATGTCCACCCCCTGGCCGCTATAGAGGGCAATCTTCGGCAGGGAAAGCGATCTCATCGCTCCGAAGTCCTTCGCCTTCACCGAAACAATCGAGATCCCTAATCCCTGACCCAACCTGGAGAGAGCCCCTTCGGAGATGCCTTGTGCCACGAACGTCCCCGGTGAGAACTTCCGGCCGCCTGCTCTGAGGTCTTCGACCGCCCGAGATACCGCCGCTCCTCCTTTCAAGAGGCGATTGGCAAGAGTAATGCCCCAAACCGAATCCTCAAAAACAAGAGCAGGGGCCGCGCCATCTTTCGCCGGGAGGATATCCGGCCGAGGTATCGGATGTCCTTCAACTAGAGAGAGACGTGAGGACTCAAACGCTGCCTTTTCTTTCTTCGGAAGCTTGTCCAAGGAGAGGGCGGCAATCCCAAAGTCGCCCAGGAGGACTTGCTCTTTCTCCCCCCTCTCTCCGAAGAGCGTCCGGATGATCTCGATCTTCGGTTGTTCGCTCGGGACGACATAGGCGGGGTAGGGGGTGTCCGTCTTATAGTACTGGATCCCGTGCCTGTCCAGGGTGACACCCAGGCGATAAAGGCCACAGGGGTCTCCCTTTTCGATCGGGATGACGTAGACAGGATATCGATCTCGCGGGGGAACGGTGGTTTTCGCGCGACAGACGACGCGCAGGTATCTCTCGGTATCTCGAGCGAGGTGTTGCAGAACAGCCATGGCGGCGGCGAACTTCTGCGTGACCCGATCCAGCCACGGTTGGCTACCGGGCGTCCTCGCGCTCTCCGTAATGAGAGCGATGCTGTTGTGGTGAACGAAGGTCAGGTCGGCGCGCCCTCCCAATCCCGCGATGGGAAGTAGACTGTCCTTCCCTTCGGGATCAAACATCAGAGTGTATCCGTGCCTTGTCCACTCCTTGGCGATCACCCCACCCAGCTCATCTACCAGGGCCATGATCTCGGGAGGGAGTGTCTTCACATAAGGCTTATCAACATAAGGAGGGCACCAACAGACTTCGGGCGTCGACACATCGAGAATGACCTTGTCCTCATGGAGGTCGATACAGCACATGGGCTCCCACTCGCGGAACGCCTCCAGGACCGCCTGCGTTTCAGGGTGGATGAGGTGGAGGAAATCACGGTTTAGCAGGAATCCGAAGGCATTTCCCGACCCATTGCAGCCAGTGGAAAGCGGGACCTTCCGCCACTCGTCGATGGCGAGCATTCTTCCATCAGGGTTGATCATCGGCATCACTAGGACCACCATCCGGCCGAGAATCTCTTTCACCCCGTCTTCATCGCTAGCGGCCAGGTGCTCGATGAGCCGCACCAAGGCTTCCACGTGGGCGGCCTCATGGCCAAACGAGGCACCGATGAGGAGCACAGAAGGGATAACGTCTTTCAGGGACGAAGCGCGCGGCGCGGGTCGGGTTTTCCTGTCCGAAAGGGTCTTCCTTCCACCGCGGAACGAGCTGACCTCAAGGATCATATCCTGGATCGAGCGTAGAGATCTCATGTTCTCCGGAGAACTGATCGTCGCCAGGAAGATGTCCCTCCCTTCGTGCGACTTTCCGACACTCCTCACCGAGATGCGCGGGTTGCCCCGCAACCTTTCCAACTTGAACGCGAGATCCCGATAGCTGACGAGATCGTCTGCGTCTGGCTGTGTACTCTCCAGCGGAACCCTTCTCCGTTTGTCCATCTCATCCTCCTTCTACCTTTCTCCGCACCTTGAAGGGGTGCCATCCTGTGATGTGATCCACGCATTGATGCCACTCACTACAAGTGGCTATACGCCTCGTGAATCTCGTCGCCAAGAAAAGAGAAAGCCATGACGCTCAGGGAGATCGCCAGCCCCGGGAAGGTGGCGTACCACCAGTTGTCCATGATGTAGGAGCGCCCTTTCGAGATGATCGCTCCCCATTCGGGAGAGGGAGGTTGCGCCCCGAGACCGACAAAACCCAGAGCAGCTGTCGCTAGGATGGCGTATCCCAAGTCGGTCGTCAGTCGCGCGATCACCGGGCCAACACAACTTGGGAGAATGTGACGGACCATGATCCTTAGATTGCCTGCGCCAACAGACCTAGCCGCTAGGACGAACTCCTTCTCCTTCACCGCCAACACTTGCCCCCGTATCAACCGCGCGTAGGGAGGCCACCAAATGATCGCAAGAGCCATGATCGCATGGGGCAGGCTAGGACCTAAGGCAGCCGCAACGGCCATGGCCAAAACAAGAAAGGGAAAGGAGAGAAACATGTCGGCCGCGCGCATCGTCAGGGTATCGGCAGCTCCTCCTAAGAAACCTCCCAGCAACCCAAGCGACGTCCCGATGAGAACGGCCGCTCCCACTACCGCGAAGGCCCCGCTGATCGAGAGTGGCGCGCCGTGGAGGACCCTGCTGAAGAGGTCTCGTCCCATGTCGTCAGTGCCGAACAGGTGGGTCTTCGATGGGGGCCGCAGAACCTCCGAAAAACTGATGGCCATGGGATCAAACGGCGCCAGGAAAGGGCCCACGGTCGCGAGCAAGAGAATCCCCACAATCCATATTCCCAACAGCATTCTGAGTTTCTTCTTGATAAAGAAGTCCCTCAGAGACGCTAGCCAGCGGAAGACCTTCTGCGCTTGAATCAAGTAGCCATCCTCCTCTGCCCTCTCCATGTTTAACTGTACCGTATCTGTGGATTCAATGCTGCATAAGATACATCCACCAATGTGTTTACGAGAACAAAGCTCAGAGTGTAGACCATCGTGATCGCCATGATCGGCATGAAATCAAGCTGCAGAATTGAATCGATCGCATACAGGCCCAACCCCGGCCACGAGAAGATGGCTTCCACCAGTATGGTTCCTCCCAGGAGCCAGCCGAACTGCAATCCCAGTTCCGTGATAATCGGTATCGCAGCATTCTTCAGAGCATGCTTGTAGATAACGCGCACGCCACTCAACCCTTTTGCCCTCGCCGTAAGGACGTAGTCTTCGCGCAATACCTCGAGCATGCATATGCGGGTCATCCGCACGACGATCGCCAGGCGAGCGGCTACCAGTGCAAGCACAGGCAGGATAAGGTGCATGAGCGAGCTACCCAGCGAAGTTCCATTACCGGAGAGGATGCTGTCTAAGACGAAGAATCCCGTGATCTTTTGCGGCGCCAGCCCTCTCGCCACTCGGCCCACTGCCGGAAGAACACCCAGTTGTCGATAGAACAAGAGCTGGAGCAACAGAGCGACCCAGAACTCCGGCATCGAGGTTACCGCCGCGGAGAAACCTCTCGTCAGAAAGTCGCTTCCTTTCCCTCTCCACCTGCTAGATAGGATTCCCAACGGGATTCCCACTACGATCAGGACGATCATGGTGCTGATGGCAAGCTCAACCGTGGCCGGTAAATAGCGCAAGAGCTCCCTGGAGACCGGTTGCCGCGTCCGCAGAGATCTTCCGAGGTCTCCCCGAAACAAGCCTTTCAGGTAGATGGCGTACTGCACGTAGATCGGCTTGTGTAGCCCCATGACCTCGCGCAGGTGTTCGACCTGCTCCGGGCCCGCCCGTAGCCCCGCTGCCACTTGGGCTGGGTCGGCAGGGATAATGTGGGAGATCACGAAGGTCACTAATGTGACGCTGATCAGGGTGGGGACTATCAGCAGTATCCGTTTCGCGATGTAGAATCCCATGCGCATTCAGCTAGCAGAATCCCAGCCTCCTCACCTCCTGCCGCTACCCACCCGCCGGAGTCTTTTCAACCCGCCTCCATCAAGATCCCTTCTTTCCTCCACCCGCAGGGCATGGTCCGGTCTTCGCCATCCCTCGGCGGTGAGGGCCCCCTCCTCCCGCGCTTCCCGTTCCCTCCACGCTCTTCTGGGCCGGTTGGCGCCGAGCGAGGGGGGAGGCTCCGCAGTGCCCCCCCCCGCGTTGTGCCCAACATGAGCTACTGTTTCGGATACATGTAGTAGAAGGGCGTCATGAAGACCCCCATGGGGTTTGGCACGTAGCCTCCGACGCTAGACCGAAGCGAGTGCAGCTCTGTCTCCGTGCCCAGGAAGATGGCGGCCACGTTGTCTACGACGAGGTTCTGGAATTCCACGTACAAGGCCCGGCGCTCTTGGTCTTTCACGGTCACCTTGGCCTTGTCCAGGAGCTCGTCCACCCTGGGATTCGTCTCCGCAAACCAGGACCACTCATACACTCCTCCCGAGTGCCAACTCGACTCGAGAATGTCCACGGGGATAGGGACCTCGGCCAAATCATAGATCATCGATATGTCCGGTGCCGTCTCCCTGTTTCTGCAGACCGAGAGCATCGTTGCCCAGGCCAGTTCTTGGATCTCTAGCTCGATGCCGAGTTTCGCCAGATCGGCCTGGAACATCTGTGCTGTCTTGACCTCCATCTGAAGAGCCTGCACGATGACCATCTTCAGCTTGAATCCCCCATTGGGGTAGCCCGCTTCGGCCAGAAGTTGCTTTGCCTTCTCCAAGTCCCGGTGATAAACCATCAGGCTCTTGTCGTGATCGGGGAAGAACGTGGGAATCGGTCCCTGCCCCTGAGTCATGTTCCCCTTCATGATCCCGTTCAGGAAGCCGTCGTAGTCGAAGGCGTAGCTCAGGGCCTTTCTGACGAGGATGTTGCTGCAGGGTCCCTTAAGACAGTTCATTGCCAGGTTCCACATCCCTGACGCCGGGACCTTGAACACCGTGATGTCCGGGTTTGCCTGGAGTGCGGGGACGTCCTCCTGCAGTGTTTGATCGATCTGCGTTGCCTCACCTGCCTCCAGCATCATGCGCTGCGTCGCCGGCTCCGTGACATATAGGAAGCTCACTTTCTCGTAGTACGAGGCCTTCCACCCACCCCAGTAGTTCTCGAAGCGCTTCAGAGCCAGCTCCGCCGGCCTATACCAGTAGTCCTTCATGTAAGGACCGGTACCGGCCTCGTTCTCGTCGAACCAGGCCTGTGCGTAATCTGACTTTCCATCAGTGATAACCGTATGCGCCTTGATCGCCGTCGGGCTGACCATCCATATGCGGATGGCGAGGTAGAGAAAGGCCGGGCTGGGGTTAGCCAGGTAAATCCTCACGGTCTGAGCATCGACGATCTCCGTGTGATCGTAGACTCCGCTTATTTGACTCGCGACCCCCAGATTGACCTCCATGACTCGGTCATACGATGCTTGCACTGCCTCGGCCGTGAAGTCTGTCCCATCGTGGAACTTGACCCCTTGTCTAAGATGGAAAGTGTAAACTAGCCCGTCGTCGGAGATCTCCCAACTCGTTGCCAGACAGGGTTTCGCCGTGAGGTCGGTGTACGGGTACTCATAGCAGGTGAGCCCTTCAAAGACGGGTCGGAGCATCTCCAGCGTCCCGTCGATATTGATCGCGGGATCGAAGGTCGTCAGCGGCTCTCTGAACAGAGAGACGAACACGGGCCCTGCCGCTACCGCCGTTGTCCCAAAAGCTACGGCCAGGCAGGCCCCTACCACCCCTAAAGCCACCAACCACTTGCGCACGTGATCCTCCTTTTGTTTCCTATCCTCCTGTTCCCTCCCCTCTCGCAACGCTCGGGCGTCCCCAGCGAAGACATCGTGTTAGATCATCGGGAACCTCCTTTCCGCTCGGCCTTTGCCCGAGAAGACGCGTCAAAAGAGGAAAGGCCTCCCTGCACAAGCCGAGTCACTTCCACGAGCTTTCTCCCGTAGTCGAGGGCTTGTTCTACCGCCGAGTCCTCTTTCCCAATGAAGTTCTTCCAACGATCCGCGTGGACCCCATCAACGTCCTGAGCTACAGCCGAGAGCCCGAACGCCTGATCGTCCCTCTCCCCAAACCCCACAGGAAACATGCCCAACAAGGAGAAGAAGGCGAGCATCGTCTGCAACGCATAGGATTGGCCCCCGTGTCGGCATCCGCCCACAGCGATGGCCCCCCCGACCTTGTCCTTGAAGCACGACACGAGGCGACCCTCGGGGGTGATCTGCCCTACGCAAGTGCACCGATCGAAGAGCGCTTTCGTCTGGGAGGTGACGTTCGCGAAGTAAACAGGGCTCCCCACGACGATGGTGTCGGCACTGGCCATTTTGTCAATCACGGACTTGGCATCATCCTGCTGAGGGCACAGATTCCATGGCCCCTTGCTGATGACCTCCGCCAAGTCTACGTTGGGTCGAAACGTCGGGTGGCACACCTCTGTGCAACCGCGGCAGGGATTCACCTTCTGGCTCGCCAGGCTCACGAACTCCACCGCAGCCCCGGCCTGATCAGCGCCCTCCAAGCACTTCTGAACCATCGTGGCTGTGTTCCCTTTGAGACGGGGACTCCCCGAGATCCCCAGGACCCGTATCTTTGCCATCCTGCTGCTCCTTGTCTACAAGTGGAACTCCGTATGAGTAAGAATCTCCACGCCGTCCTCTGTCACCAGGTAGTCGTCCTCCAACCCAATCATCCCCCTGCCCTTCACCACGATGGCAGGCTCCATGCAGAAGTACATGCCCGGCTGCATCACGAACTCCTCCACGGTCCCCTTTCGGCCGATCATGGGATCCTCATGGATTCCAACACCAAGACCGTGTCCCACGAACCAGCCTAGCTCGTAGCGGTTCTGTGAGGCCTTCTTGAGGGTGTCGTTGATCACTCGGTGCAGGTCCGTGTTCTTGACGCCCGGCTTCACCGCCTTCGCGCCCGCCATGAGGGCCTCGCGGACCGCCTCATAGGCGTTCTTCACCTCATCGTCAGGATCTCCCACAAAGACGGAACGGGAGAAATCCGAGAAATAGCCTCCGTAGGAACACCCGCTGTCAACACGAACCAGGTCACCCTGGCGAATTACCTTGTGGGTCGGCCCGAGGAGGCCGAGGGCAGGATAGTCTCCTGCCATCACAAACGGAACGGCGATAGGAGCCTCGCCGCCATGGGCGCGGAACGTGTATTCCACAACGGCGGCTACCTCCACTTCGGTCCTTCCGGCTTCGACCGCCTCCAGCCCGGCCTGAATACCGATCTCCCCGATGACACAGGCCCTGCGGATCGCCTTCTGTTCCTCCTCGTTCTTGATGAGGCGGGCACGTCGTAAGATGTTCCCCCCGTCGACGATCTCCGCTCGCGGGAGCCGGTTCCTCAATTCGTCCTTCCAGCAGAAGGGGGTGGCGGGGTCAAACGCGATCTTCTTATCACTCGTGTTAAGATCGTTGAACGTATCCGCGATGATCTTCATCCAAGTCCCCGCTCCGAGAGGTTGCCGGGCCTCACGCGTGCCCTCGAA
>CAYHEK010000011.1:8998-25650 GCA_964355545.1 uncultured Thermotogae bacterium
CATCCAAAACCGGCAAACAAAAAAGGAGCCGCGGCCCCTTCTGTCACATCGTCCCCTACCACGATTGGGGGCGATGTCAGCAAATCAGGTGCAGGAACCCAGTTCTCGGCCTCACTGTGATCACCTCCCCACACTGTCCGTCCCACTTGATGATACTTATGCATAGCACTTTCCGCTAGCTGTGTCAAGCCAACGACCCCCTGGCCCGCCTTCCGTACAGGTTCCATTCTGTTCTAGTTAGGGACTCCTTGCCTCCGAGTGGATCGCTCCCGGCCACCCCTTTCCTGTGCAGCGGGGTTGTCTTCCCCCACCCCGGGGGTAAGCTTAGGCACCATGGATCGCAGGGAACTCCTTGTCCCCGCAGCCCTTCTCTTCCAGAAGGAGGGTCGCCTCATCCGTCTCCCCGAGAACAAGACAACCATCTTCGTCGGGGACACGCACGGGGACCGCGAGGCGACCGAGATCGTCCTCGCTCGCTTCCTCTCCCCAGGGAACGTGATCGTCTTTTTGGGCGACTACGTGGATCGCGGGCCTGACTCGGCCGGGAACCTCGCCCTCCTCCTCCAGACGAAGCTCTCCTACCCGGATCGGCTCTTCCTCCTCATGGGAAACCACGAGGGCTGGGCCGTCTCTTCCTTCTCCCCGGCCGACTTCTGGGAGGGGCCGGGCCCGCAGAATGACCCATCCTACGCCGAGACCCTCTCCCTCCTCCCTTTTGCGGCCTATCACCCCCGCCGCGTCCTCGCCCTGCACGGCGCCCTCCCCGACGTCGCCGCGATCGAGCAGATCGAGAACGTGAGGCTCGGGAGCGCGAATTGGCGCAAGGTCACCTGGGGGGACTGGGCCGACGCCTCCGGGTACGTCCTCGACCCAGGGACCTTCGGCCGGCCGACCTTCGGCCGCGACTACTTCCAGGAGATCGCCGGGCGCCTGGGCCTGCGTGCCCTCGTCCGCTCGCACCAGCCGTTCACGCCGACCTTCCTCTTCGCCGACCGCTGCCTCACCCTCTTCACCTCCAAGGCCTACGGCGGATCCGAGCGCCGGGTGGCGATCCTGCGGCCGGAGAAATCGATCCGCACCGCGCGCGACCTTGAACTCGTGAGCCTCTAGCACAGCGGGGTCGGGCGCCGCGCCCGCCGAGAGGGGCGAAACCTTAGCTCGACTTGCGCCTGGAGAGGAGTCCGCGGCGCGGGGCGACGAGGAGCGCGACCAGGAAGAAGGCGGTCGCGACGAGGACGATCGCCGCGCCCGAGGCGATCCCCGCGTAGTAGGAGAGGTAGAGGCCGACGACCCCTGAAAGTGCCCCGAACGCCGCTCCCAGCGCGATCATCGCCCCCAGCCGCCGCGTGAGGAGGTAGGCGGTCGACGGAGGGGTGACGAGGAGAGCGAGGGTCAGGGCAACTCCCACCGTCTGCAGGGAGACGACCACGGCAACTGCGATCAGGACGAGGAGGAGGTGGTTGTACAGCCGGCTCGGCATGCGCAGGGTGGCAGCGAGGGTCGGGTCGAAGGAGACAACAAGGAACTCCTTGTAGAAAGAAAGGACGAGGAGGAGGACGAGGCCTCCCAGGGCGGCGGTGAGGTAGAGGTCGCCCCGCGAGACCCCAAGGACGTTCCCAAACAGAAAGTGGACGAGGTCGACGGCGTAGCCTCTGACGGTCGAGATGAGGGCGATCCCCAACGCGAAGGCCCCGGCGAGGACGATCCCGATCGCCGTGTCCTCTTTCAGGCGGGCACGGCGCCCGACCGCGCCGATCCCCAGGGCGACGAGGATCGCCGTGCCGAGGGCCCAAAAGAAGAGCGGCCGCCGCGACCCGCGGGACGTGAGGAAGCCAATCGCCACCCCGGGGAGGATGGCGTGGGCGAGGGCCTCCCCGAAGAAGGCCATCCCGCGCAGGACGACGTACGTCCCGACCACCGCGCACACCACGCCGACCATGGCCGCGGCAAGGAGGCCGCGGACCATGAACGGGTAAGAGAACGGGGCAAGGAGGAGCTCAGGGAGCCCCATCGCCCTTCTCCTCCCCGCACGGGGTGTCGCTGATCGCCACCACGCCTCCGTCCGTGTGCACCATGCGAAGCGAGCTCCCGTAGGCCTCGCGCAGCCGATCGGCGCAGAAGACCTCCTCCGGAGCCCCGAACCCGATCGCGCGTCCCTTGAGGAGGAGGACCTTCCCGAAGTGCTCCGTGGCGATCCCGAGGTCGTGCAGGGCCACGAGGAGCGTGACTCCGCGGTCCCGCAACGCGGAAAGGAGGTCGAGGATCCCCTCCTGGGAGGGAAGGTCGAGCCCGGCGAGCGGCTCGTCCAAGAGGACGAGCTCCGCCTCCTGGGCGAGGGCACGGGCGATGAACATCCGCTGCTGCTCGCCTCCCGAGAGCTCGCCGATCCGGCGATCGGCGCGATCGGCCATCGCCACGAGAACGAGGGTCTCGCGGACGAGGTCGCGATCCCGCGCGCCGGGCCGCCGCAGAGGGCCAAGCCGGCCGAAGCGCCCCATCATCACCACGTCGGCCACGGTCAGGGGGAAGCGCCAGTCCACGTCGCAGCGCTGCGGAAGGTAGGCGATGCAGATGTGGCCGGAGGGCACGTGGCCGTAGACCCTCACCTCTCCGGCCGAGGGGGCGACGATCCCCGCGATCGCCTTAAGGAGAGTGCTCTTCCCCGCCCCGTTTGGGCCGATCACCCCGAGCTCGTCCCCTTGACTGAGCCGGAAGTTCACTCCCTCGATGGCCGGCCGGCCATCGTAGTGCACACAGAGGCCGTCGACCTCGAGGACGGGTGCCCCGGGCTCGTGCGGGGCACGGGGACGCCGCCTCCTCCACGCGAGGCGCCCGGGAAGAGCGCATGCCGCGTCTTTTTTCTCCCTCACGGTCCCCCTCCGAGCCCCTCTACGATCGCCGCGACGTCGTGGCGCATGAGATCGAGGTAGGTCGCCGCCGGCCCTCCCGATGTGCTGAGCGTCCCCGTGTAGAGGAGACGAAGTTGAATCCCGGTCTCCTCCGCCACTTGTTCGGCGAGGCCCGGGTTGACCGTGGTTGAGACAAAGATCGCCGAGATCCCGAGCGTTCGGATCGCCTCCTCGAGGGCGGCGAGCCCCGCCGCCGAGGGCTCGGCAAGCGTGCTCCCACCGGGGAAGAGGACCCCCACCTCGGTGAACCCGTAGCGATCCGCGAAGTAGCCGAGTGCCGCGTGGTCGGTCACGAGCCTCCGTCGCTCAAGCGGAATCTGCGAGACCTGGGCGACGATCCAGAGGTCGAGGTCGGCGAGGGCCTCGCGGTACGCCTGCGCCCGGAGGGCGTACCCCTCGCCCCCTGCGGGGTCGACCTCCGTCAAGGTGCGAGCGATGTTCGTGGCCCAGATCGCAACGTTCGTCGGGTCAAACCACACGTGCGGGTCGAGGCCGCTTCCGCCGTGCTCCTCCTCGTCGAGGAGACGGAAGGGGACCCCCTCGGACACAGAGACGACCCGCCGCGCCGCGCCGTGGAGAACGGGATCGAGGGAGGCCTCGAGGCCTCCCCCGTTCACGAAGAGAAGGTCCGCCTCACTGATGCGGGCGAGGTCCTGTGGGGTCGGCTCGAACGCGTGTGGGTCAGCCCCGGGAGGGAGGAGAACATCCAGAGCGATTGCGTCGCCGCCCACCTGGGCGACGACGTTCCCCACGATCGTCGTCGTGGCCACCACGCGCACGGGCGCCGCCCTGGCAGAGACAAAGAGACCCATCGCGGCCGCCCCCGCGATCAAGACCCGAGTCCAACCCCTTGTCATCGCACCTGATTGTAAGAAGGGTCGAGAGGACGTCAATCCGCCCGTTTCCCCCGTCAGTCGAAGGGGAGCCTCCCATCCTCGGCGAAGAGGTCGCCGTCCACAAAGACACGCCCACCGCAACGAAGGTCGCAGACCATGTCCCAGTGGATGGCAGAGGAGTTCTCGCTCCCCGTCTCCGGGTACCCTTTCCCCAGGGCGAGGTGGATCGTCCCGCCGATCTTCTCGTCGAAGAGGATGTTCTTTGTGAACCGGGTGATCCCGGGGTTCGTCCCGAAGGCGAACTCTCCCACGCGGCGCGCCCCCTCATCGAGGGCGAGCATCTCGCGGAGGAAGGCCTCGTTCTTCGCCGCCGTCGCCTCGACCACCCTTCCCTTGTCGAACGAGAGGTGAACGCCCTCTACCTCCCGGCCGTACAGGCATGCCGGGTAGGTGAAGCGGATCTCGCCCTGCACGCTTGACTCGATCGGGCCGGTGAAGACCTCCCCGTCGGGGAAGTTCATGTGGCCGTCGCAGTTCTCCCACCTCCGGCCAGCGACGGAGAGGGTGAGGTCCGTCCCCTCTCCAACGACGCGGATCGTCGAGCGCCGCTTGAGGAACTCGACGAGGCGCCTCTGCCGCACGGAGACCTCACGCCAAGCGGCGATCGGGTCCGGCTCGTCGACTCGACAGGCCCGGAAGACGAAGTCCTCGAACTCGCGGAGGGACATCTCCGCGTCCTGGGCCACGCCGTGGGTCGGGTAGAGGGTCCCCACCCAACGGAGTTCCTTTCTCGCCGCGCGCTCGAGGAAGCGCTCGAAAAGGGAACGGACGGCCGCGGCGCGGCGGGACTGCTTCGCCGGGTTGGCCTGAGAGAGACGCCTCGTGTTCGTCTCAGTCCACACCTCGAAGCTCGCGTCGATGGTCTCGACAACCTGCGCCAGGAAGGGCGGGACGTAGTCGAGCTGCACATCCCCGGCGTGGCGGAGGAAGAGCTCCTGTGCCTCCTCGAGGCCAAGTTCGAGCCAGGGGTGACCGCCCCGCTCGAGGACCCGCCGATAGAGGGCGAGGAGGAGGGGTGCTCCCTCCGGGTTTCCGGTGAGGCGGACGAGCTCGCCCGGCCGGACGTCGACCGAGTACTCGACGAGGACCTTCGCCACTGCCTCAACCCGCGGATCGAGCATCTCCTCTCCCACCTCCTGAGGGCCCGTGTCCGAAAGGGTAGGCGCTTAGCGGAGCCAAGTCAAACGAGGAGGCGAAAGCGCCCCTTTAGAAGTTCCAGTCCGGTCTGGGCTCGGGGAGGCGGAGGGCCTCATCGAGGGCTGCGAGGAGGGAGTCCGGACCGGAGAGGTTATCCGTGACGGCAAGGCCGCTCGCCGGCCGCACCCCGAGCCACACTCGCGTGAACGCTCCGACGGAAGCCTTCAGGGTGGGGAGAGAGCGGCTCCTTCCAAGAACGGCCTCCGCGGAGGGGCCAAGTGTCACCACGTAGTCGCCCGCGACCCCACGCCACTTTGCCTCCTTTGGAAGGAGGGACTCGATCGGGTCGGAGAGGGCAAGGTTGAAGCGCAGCTTTTCTCCCGCGAGGTGGGTCCGCTCAAGGCACCCGGGAAGGTCGCAGATCCGTGCCTGCCAGTAGGCGGTGGCGCTCACCCTATTCTCGTACTTCGAGCGCTCCGTCACCTGACGCGCCTTGAAGGGCTGGCGGAGGAGGTCTTGAAGCTGGATTCCGGGCGGCTCCTGCATCCGCACGAGGCGAACCTGATCCCCTAAACTCTTCAAAAGCGCCATGAGCTCGAGAAACTCCTCGCGGGTGTGGAACGCGATCCAGGAGACCGTGTACGGGCCGTACACGGCCTCCTTCGCCTCACACCACAGGTGATGGGACAGTCCGCCCCGCGGGCCGTCCGCGTAGCCGAGGCCGAATCCGTTCGACGTCCAGAGCATCTCCCCGCGGGTGAACCCTGGGTCGATCAGGTTGCAGCCACCGTGGCCGCGGCGCCTGCGCAGGCGCGAGGCGTGCACCGCCTTCCAGTCCTCCGCCGTGATCCGCCGCGGGACGCGCGCCTTGGCCGAGACTGTAAGCCCCGCTGGGTCGAAGGAGCACCAGCGCTCGTAGCCGCCGGTCCCGAAGCCGAGGCGATCGTAGTAGCCCTGCTCAAACATCCCCAGGGCGGAGACGAGGGCCCCTTCCGCCGCGTCGCGCGCGATCGCCCAGGCGGCGAGTCGGCTCGCGAGCCCCCGCTTGCGGGCGATCCGGCTCGTGGTGACCCCGGCGAGGCAGGAGAGCGGAAGGTCCTCCCCCAGGTAGGAGATCGTCCCAGGGGCCGCCTGCACCGTGCACTCCGCCTCCCCGCCCACCTCGGCCACCGTCACGCGGCCGGCCTGGAGGATGGCGTCCACCGCCTCCTCCTTCCCCTTCTCCAGCCACCCGACCTCGCGCCAGATGCGGTGGATCGCCTCTCGGTCGCGCTTTTTGTCGTAGTCGCGGAACCCCGCGGGGAAACTCCTCTCGCTCATGGAGGCACCTCGCTTTCTTGACGTCTTCTCAGCGGACATAGACCCCGCCGTTGATGTTGATCGTCTCGCCGGTGATGTATTCCGCCTCCTCCGAGACGAGGAAGCTGACGAGGGCGGCGATCTCCTCCGGCTCGGCGACGCGGCCGGCCGGGATCCGCGAGCGGATCGCCTCCCCGTGCCGCGCAAGGTCCCCGGCGGTCATGTCTGTGCGAGTGTAGCCGGGCGCGACGGCGTTCACCGTGATCTTACAAGCAAGCTCGAGGGCGAGGGACTTCGTGAGGCCGACGAGGCCCGCCTTCGCCGCGGCGTAGTGCGCACCGTGGTCCGAGCCGCTCATCGCCCGTAGGGAGGAGATGCTGACGATCCGCGCCCACGGCTCTTTCCGCAGGTAGGGGAGGGCCGCTTTCACGGCGTAGAAGGCGGCGGAGAGGTTGACGGCGAGGGCGCGGTCCCAGTCGGCGAGGGTCATCTCCTCAATCCTCTTGTGCTGGGAGAAGCCAGCGTTATTGACCACGACGCGGATCCCGCCGAAGCGCTCCGCCGTCTCCTCAACGAGACCCTTCACCTCGTCGAAGTCGGCGACGTCCGCCTGCCAGGCGAAGGCCCGGCCGCCGGCCTGTTCGATCTCGGCCACGAGCTCCTCTGCCGGAACCCGCTCGCTTGAGTAGTTCACGCTCACCCCGTACCCTGCACCGGCGAGGCGCCGCGCGATCGCCCTCCCGATCCCGCGCGAGCTACCGGTAATGACGGCGCCGGGGAGCGAGGTGGGACGTTCCTCTCCTCTTGCCATGCCCTGATTATAGAAGAGCCGCTCTAGAGGTGCTTCAGGGCCTCCCGCGCGACCTCGACCCGGCGTTCGTCCTCGAGCCACTGGGCGAGCTCGGGCCGGACGACCTCCGGCTTCTTTCGACCGAGCTTCCACATCGCCGAGGCGACGGCGCGCCACACGTAGCGGCGCTCGTCGAGCGAGAGCTTGCGCAGGACGATGAGGGCCTTCTTGGCGAGAGGGGGACCACCGGGACCGGAAAAGGCCATCGCCACGTTCCACAGGACCTGCTCGTCGGTTGAGGTCGACCACTTGGCGAGGTACTCGAAGGTCGCGTCCGGGTAGTAGACGAGGAGGGCACCTCCCAAGACAAGCGCGCCGAGTGTGCGCCGCAGGGTGGGGTCGCGATCCGCAAGGAGCGGCTCGACGAGCTTCAGGAGCGGCTCCGCCCACTCAAGACGCCGGCTCGCTGCCGCCTTCGCGACTGCGATCACGACCGCCCGCCGCACGTTTGCCGCAGGGGCCCCACTCCACTCGCGCAGGGTCTCGACCATCCGCGGGAAGCCCTTCTCGAGCAGGGTCCCGCAGGCTTCCCCCGCCGAGTCGCGCACCGTCCAATCCGCGTCGTCCGCCAAACGACGCAGAAGAAGAAGAGACCCAACTGGGTCCGAGCCGTATCCCGTCGTAAGGAGCGCGCAAGCGACGTGCCGCGCCGCCGGCTCCGGTCGATCGGCAAGCCTTCTCGCCCGGTCGAGGAGCGACCCATCCCGACTCCCCGCTTCGACGATCCGCTCGATCGCGTAGCGGACCTCCGCCGGCCGCGCCCCCTCCAAGACCTCGACCAACGCCTCCACCTCGCTTGCCCCGATTGCCCGATCGATCGCCTCGCGCATGAACCCCTCCTTTTCCACCGCTCTCCCCACCCCATTAAAGCGAGGGTCAAGGACCCCGTCAAGCACCCCAGTCGGCCGGTTGCCTTGAGTCCCGATCCGAACTAAGATGGAGGATCTCACGCTCGGAGGGAATCGCATGAAAAAGGTGATCCTTCCCGTCTTAGGGATTCTCGTCCTCTTCTCATCGGTCCTTCCTGCCTTCGCGCAGGAGGAGAACCTCTCGGCGGGCCGCACTCTCGGCCTCGGGATCCAGGCCGACTTTCCCTGGGGAGGCCTCGTGAGCGCGCGCTACTGGCTTGTGCCTCAGGTCGGGATCGAGGCGGTCGCCTTCGCCTGGGGAAACCTCCAGGAGCTGAGCGGGACCCTCACCGGCCGCCTCCTCTTCCGCGTGGCCGATACCCCGGCGGTCGACTTCTACCTCGCCGCGGGGGGCACGTTCCCTTTCTCCCCATACGGAGGGGACGCGATGACGATCTCCGCGATGGCTGGGATCGAGTTCAGTTTCCCCTTCGCGAAGAGCCTTGCCTGGAACATTGAGTTCGGAGGAGCGCTAGAGACGACGGGTGACCTCGCGATGGCGATCGGGACCGGGATTCACTTCTACTTCTAAGCGCAAAACGAGAAAGGGAAGCGGTGGAGCCAGCAATCCCCCACAAGCCTTACCGCATTAAGGTCGTCGAGCCGATCGCGATCCTCTCCCATTCCGAGCGGGAGGCACGGATCCGCGAGGCAGGCTACAACGTCTTCAACCTCCGCTCAAGGGACATCTACGTCGACCTCTTGACCGACTCCGGGACCGGCGCGATGAGCCAGGAGCAGTGGGCGGCGATCCTGCGCGGGGATGAGTCCTACGCCGGGAGCAAGAGCTTCGAGCGCTTCGAAGCGGCCGTCTCCGACATCTTCGGCTTCCGCCACATCCTCCCCACGCACCAGGGCCGCGGGGCAGAGAACGTCCTCTTCTCCGCTTTAGTCAAGCCACAAGACGTCGTCCCAAACAACATGCACTTCGACACGACGCGGGCGAACGTCCTCGCAAACGGCGGGGAGCCGGTCGACCTCGCGGTCGAGGAGGCGTTCGATCCGGCGAAGGCGGCTCCGTTCAAGGGGAACATGGACACCGAGAAGCTCCGCGACCTCATCAAGAAGGTCGGCCGGGAGCGGATCCCCTGCGTCTTCACGACGATCACGAACAATAGCGCCGGAGGCCAGCCGGTCTCCCTCGAGAACCTCCGCGCGACGAGCGAGGTCGCGCATGAGCACGGGATCCCGTTCTTCATCGACGCCTGCCGCTTCGCCGAGAACGCGTTCTTCATCCGCGAGCGTGAGAAGGGATACGCGAATAAGGACCCACGCGAGATCGCGCGCGAGATCTTCTCGCTCGCTGACGGGATGACGATGAGCGCGAAGAAGGACGGCCTTGCGAACATCGGCGGGATCCTCGCCATGAACGACCGGACGATCTTCGAGCGGGCGCGGGAACGCCTGATCCTGATGGAGGGGTTCCCCACCTACGGCGGACTCGCCGGCCGCGACCTCGAGGCGATCGCGGTCGGCCTGTACGAGGCCCTCGACCTCGACTACCTGCGCGACCGGATTGGCCAGGTGCGGGCCCTCGGGGAGGACCTCAAGAAAAGAGGGACCCCGATCGTCGAGCCGGTCGGCGGCCACGCCGTGTACATCGATGCCCTCGCTTTCCTTCCCGGCTTCCCGCGCGAGGAGTTCCCGGGCCTGGCGATCGTGGTCGAACTCTACCTCGAGGCCGGAGTGCGTTCGGTCGAGGTGGGGAGCGTGATGTTCGCCCGCACAGGGCCGGACGGGAAGCCGATCTTCCCGAGGCTCGAGCTCGTGCGCCTCGCGATCCCCAGGCGGATGTACACGGCCGAACACCTCGCGGTGGTCGCCGAGGGCGCGGCCGCGATCGCCGCGCGGAGGGAGACCATCCCCGGGTACCGGATCGTCGAGGGCGAGGGCCCCCTGCGCCACTTCGTCGCCCGTTTCGAGCCGATCCGCCGCGCCGGCCGGAAGGGATAGGAGTTGGTGACTCCCTTCCGCGGGGAGATGGCCGCCCTGGGGACGGCCCTCTCTTGGTCGGCGGCCTACGTCCTCTTCTCCCTTGCCGTGCGCGGGATCGGGCCGAAGGCCCTCAATCGGCTGCGTCTTGCGATCGCCCTCCTCTTCCTCCTCGTCGCGAACCTCGTGGCCGCAGGTGAGCCCTTCCCCGTCCATGCCGGGACGACGCGCCTCCTGTGGCTCGTCCTCTCCGGGGTCGTCGGATTCGCGATCTCGGACGCGATGTTCTTCCGCGCCCTCCTCGCCCTCGGCCCCCACCGCACCTCTCTCGTGATGGCCCTTGCCCCCGTCGTGAGCGCCCTCCTCGCCTGGGCAGCGTTCGGCGAGGTCCTCACCCTCCTCCAGGCCGTCGCCATCCTCGTCACCCTTGCCGGGATCGTCCTCGTCCTGTGGCAGAGGGAGGGGTCCAAGAGCCCGCTTTCGGTGAGGCGCTACGCGATTGGAATCCTCTTCGGGCTCGGTGCCTCCCTCGCCCAGTCCTGCCGCTACATCCTGTCGAAGGAGGGGATGGCAGGAGGGTTTCCCGCCCTCTCTGCGAACGTCGTCCAGATCCTCGCCGCGACCGTCTCCGTCTGGCTGTGGACGCTCGCTCGAGGTGAGGTCCGCTCGACCCTTTCCTCTCTGAAGGACCGGACCGCCCGCCTCTCGACCGTCGGCGGCGCCTTCACCGGACCCTTCCTCGGCGTGACCCTCTCCCTCGTCGCGCTCCAGCTCGCGCCGGTCGGGGTCGCCTCGACCTTGATGGCCCTCTCGCCCGTGATCCTCCTCTTCGTCTCGCGCATCGCGTTTAAGGAGCCGATTCGGCCCCGCGCCGCGCTCGGGACCCTCCTCGCCGTGGCTGGCGTGGCCGCCCTCTTCCTCGCGTAGAGGGGTTTCTCTTGAGAAAAGGGCCAACTTGTCTCTGCACACGAAGGTCCAGAGCTTCTCGCGCAGGCTCAGGTTGTGCGGGCAGATGGTACCAGGAATCCGATAGCAGTAGTTCTCGGCCTCGCCAGAGGAGGGGATTAGGAGCCTTGCCCTCCATTACACCCGCGACCTACTTATCGGGCGCTTGTGGTTCTGGGCGGCTTCGAATAGGCAGGGCGATGGCTCACCCCGCGGGAGCATCGATGATCACGCTGGCAACCTCCCAGAAGGAATGCTCCCAACATGATCCGAGCCGCCGGGTCTTCGGCCTGTCGTCGTCTCCCTTCGCGCTTCCTACCGGGAGTAGCCAAGAAGGCGAGAGGCTTGCCCGACTACCTCACATACAATCTTGGCGTACTCGTCGATGGTGTCGGGACGAATCCGGCTCGTTGGCCCCGTGATCGAGAGGGCCGCCACAGTGGCTCCCGTCTCGTCTCGAACCGGCGCCGCGATGCAGCGGCCTCCGCGTTCTGCCTCTTCGTCATCCACTGCATAGCCGCGCTTTCGAACCACGGCAAGGTCCTCTCTCAACCGAGTTGCGTTGACGATCGTCCTCTCGGTGATCTGAGGAAGCCCCACCTCCCGAAGCAGCCTGTCCAATCTTTCCTCATCGAGCGCGCTCAAAAGGACCTTGCCCACGGCCGTCGCATGGAGCCACAGATGAGTTCCAATCGGCGGTACACCTCGGATGATATTCCGACTCAAGACCTGGTCCACGTAGACAGCGTAGTTGCCATCCAGCATTGCGAGCGACGCGGTTTCCCCCGTCTCCCTTGAGATACGTTCGAGAAACGAGCGGAGTAGCCTGACGAGCTTGAACTGCCGCTCCGAAGCCTTCCCAAGATGGATGAGTGCCCAACCTAAGCTGTAGCGCCTCGTCTGCAGATCCTGCTGGACAAAGTTATGACTCTCCAAGGTGCGCAAGAGCCGCAGGACCGTGCTCTTGGGAAGTTCTGCCCTCGTCGCAAGGCCGGTGAGATCCGCGTCCTCCACCTGGGAGAGCAGCTCAAGGACCCGGAGCGCTCTATCCACAGCGCCGACGAGGACCCGCCCTTCTCCTGTCGTCCTCTCTTTCATCGCGGAGTAGTCTCTTCGAAGATCACGCGCAGGGCAAGTGCAGCCATCCCCCTAGACCTGCTCCCGTTGGCCCTCTCTTACCCGCCGGATCTGGAAAACGTGGGGGTTCGCCGCATCCGGACAGGGGTGCTCCGCCACATCCGGGTTCTCCCTGATCCACGGGAACTCGACGCCATAGCGCATCGCGAAGAGCTTCGGGAACATGCTGTATAGAGCGTGGATACAGAGACCATCGCAACTGAACCGATCGGTATTGCTGGGGACGGTGAACTTATCGCCAACCTTATGGCCGGCATGACAAATGCCCTGTGCCCTTACCAGCTTGATCTCAAGCGTGTACGGCCCTCTTGCGGTCATGTCATGATCCTCCCTTCGCGTCGAGCGACAGAAGCTCCGCCGGATTCGCTACGATCATCTTCCGGATCTCCTCCTCGGTGATTCCGAGGTCGAGGAGGCAAGCGACGAACTCCCGCAGCCCCTCGACCGGGGTGGGCAGTGTGTAGACGCCAAGGTCGGTGGCGATGATACAGTGCTCGGCACCAACATCTCGGATCTGCTCCGCTACTTCCCGCACTCCAGCTCCCAGGCCTTCCTGCATGCCCTCGTCGATCGACACGTACTCTTTCTCCACGTAGTAGTGAGTCTTCGGGATCGGGGTCGTGTGGGTGAACGCCGCCAGCGTGTGCTCGAGGAAGGCCCCCTTAGCCGCAACAGCCTTCTGCTCCGCCACGGACATCTCCTTGGTCACCGAGCTTGCGACGAGTACCTTCTTGATCCGGTACGCACGCGCGAGATCGACGAGCCGCCCCGCCTCTTCCTTCGAGACGTGCCCGGTGTTCAGGTAGACCCCCGGATGCTCAGCGATCAGTGTCAGGATCTCGTCAAGATCCGGTCCGGGATCCGAGTCCAGGGGGATCCGGATCGCCCGCGATAGCTCCTGCTCGCGGAACTTGGGGTAGAGCTCGGAGAGCGGCTTGAAGAGGCCGTCTATGATCCGGCCCTCCCGGCTCGCCTGGTAGTAGGTCGAATGGGCCCCGAAGCTGACGTACTTCGCGCCTGAACCGTAGTAAAGAGATGTTCTCACGGCGCGGGGGTTCATCCCCCCGTAGACGGTGTTCAAGATGATCCCACCGAAGACGACGAAGTCCGGGATCACGCGGCTGACGAGCCACGCTGTCCCGGTGGACATCTCGAACACGTCCATGTACACGATCGCCCGCATCCCGGCGTCGCGCGCCTCGCGCGCCGCCTCGAACGGATCCACACGACGGGGGCTGCTGGGAAGATGCGGCCCCGCGTGGACGTGGATGTCGATCGCCCCTCGCAAGAGCTCGCGAGTCAGCCCGTATGAACGCCCGTCGGGGAGAAACTGAAGCCCTTTCTGCGCCGACAATGTGATCTCCTCCTTACGCGTCGAAGAACCGCCGCGGGTCGACGAGCTCGCCATCGGCGTAGAGCCGCGGGTTCGCCGTCATGACCCCGTCGAGATGGACCTCCACCGAGACGAGGCGCCCGATCGTCTTCCCGCCCATGTTGCTGTTGTCGCCAATCCCCACATGGACTGTCCCGAGCTTCTTCTCGTCCTCGAGGATCGTCCCGATCATCTCCGCCCTTGGGTTCATTCCGATTCCGATCTCCGCCACGTTGAAGGCATCTGGACCGAACTGCTCGACGTATCGCCAGAACTTCGCCGCCCCCTCCCCCTCCACCGCGGTGATCCGTCGCCCTTCGACTGTGAACCTGAGCGTCGAGTTCAGGAGGCCGAGAGTGCTCAGGCTGCCGTCAATAATCAGCGTCCCTTCAGCACCGACGGGAGCCATCGAGACCTCCCCGCCGGGGAGGTTGCTGAACTCCCCGCGTTCGGTGCACAACCCCCGTTCGGCGAACCACTCGCCCCCATGTACGTCAAAGATAAGGTCCGTCCCGACATCGGACACGACGCGGACCTCCTTCGTTCCGTTGAGGCGTCGGGCCAGGCGCTCGGCGGCGCGGGCCACGACCGCGTAGTCCGCGAAGACCCCGCCGCGAGTGAGCATCGTTTTGGTGATCCCCGGCAGGGTGAGGCCCCTCGCCCCCGCCGCGCAGGCCTCGCGACGCGCGCGGGTGTGGGTCATGCCCTTGGAGGTCGGGATGATGAAGACGTCAGTCTCGCGGAGAGCTTGGGCTGCGATCGCGGGAGGTTCCTTGGAGAGCGGACCCGGGGTCGGAATCACCATCCAAACTGGGGCGCAATCGGTTTCGCGAGCCGCTTCGTAGAAGGCCCGACCGATCGAGAGCATTGGATCATCAACGAGAATCAGCACCTCCTCGCGAGCCCGCACTCTCAGAACGTCACGGAAGACATGGGCGCAGCCACGGGCGAGGTCCTTGCCCCTCTCCGAATGACTCACGACCGCCCTCCCCCCACGCACACGAGCTCCGTCTGCCGAGTGGACAGGAACTCACAGCCCTGTCTCGTCACGAGCACATCCTCCTCGAGACCGATCGGAGGTGCCCCTCCGTCTTCGGTGCGCCCAGAGACGAAGGGCTCGAGCGTAAAGACGTTCCCTTCCTCGAGGATTGCCATCCCCTTCGTTCCGTACCGGGGGTTGAGCGGAGCAAGACTCCCGCCGCCGTCGTGGACCCGGCGCCCGATCTGGTGCCCAAGGCTGCTCGTGTAGGGGACGAGCCCATTTGCCTGATGATGGGAGCGAGCGACCGCGTCGATCTCGTGCCCCCTCTTCCCTGGGCGGATCGCCTGCGCGGCCAGTGTGATGGCATCGCGCGCCAGGTTGAACCGCCTCACGAACTCCGGAGAGGGACCGGTCTCTCCCTCGCGAAGGATATAGAAAGTCCGCGTGAGATCCGAGCAGTACCCTTGGTAGTACACCCCCATGTCGACGATGAAGACGTCCCCAGGAACGAGCGGGAAGTCACCCGGCGAGCGGTGCCCAACACCGATTTGTCCGGTGCACACCGCCGCTCCGTTCCCCCAAGCCGGAGCCACGCCGTAGGCCTTCTGGCGTAACTGGATGAAGGCGTTCACCTCGCGCTCGGTCATTCCTGGGCGAGCAAAAGCCGCGATGTCAAGGAAGATCCTATCCGTGATTTCGACGGCCTTTCGGATCCGCTCAACCTCCTCTGCGGTCTTCCTCGCACGCAGCGGAGCGAGGATCGTCTCCGCGGAGATGTGACGGCCGATGATCGCCTCTTCACCAAGGATCTCACAGAGCCTGAGGAACTGACCGTGCGACAAGCCGTCTGCCAGGTGATCGCGAAGCGAATAGTCGAGAGCGATTCGGCGCGGGGAGACGTCCGCGAATGCCTTCCTCAGAGGCTCCTCGATCCCCTGCGAGTAGGAGACAACCTCGTCGAAGATCCTGATTGATTCGATCGCCATCCGGTCGAAGTCAGCCACGATCGCGATCTTGCGCCCGTCCTTTGCGAAGAGGAACGCCGTCTCACCGACCATCTCGTGCCCCACATAGAGCAACGTCGATGGGTCACTCCCCTCACGACAGAAAACAAGCCAGAGGTCCACATCTATGCCGGCGAGGATCTGGTCGAGCTGCCGCTGTTTTGCCCGGATCAGGGCCACATCCTTGGAGTCCATTTACGCCTCCTGCCGTACTTCATTTCAGAACGGTCGCCGTGACCAGTATAGGCCCATTGCGTCAACCGTCAATCCCTGCTCCATGGCGATCAGCCAAGACCTGTAAGACCTTATCGGAAGGGCTTCTCTCCCCCCGGGCGCCCAACCTCTCTGAAAGCCTCCAAGCCGTTCTCCTGATGGCCAACGCCCTCACCGGCGTTGTTCCACGATGCGGAACGACGTCGCTCCTCTTGACACGCCCGGGGCATGGGACTAGGATGAGGGGTCTCTCCGCTAGGTGGTCCTTCGATCGCGATCGAAAGACCATAGGATGTAGTGGTGGTGCTCGGAAGAGTGCTCGACTTGGAGGCCGCTCCGGCGAGCAGGGAAAGGAGGTCTCTTTGAAAACCAGAGGTAGGTTACTAGCCGTTGTGATGGCCCTTCTCGCGGTGCTCCTGTCCGTCGGGATCCCGAGCCTCGCAGGGAAGGAAAACACACTGACCGTGGCCATCCGAAACTGGGACTACGACACCCTGGATCCGCACATCTCCGCCTTCACCCAGTCGATGTGGATGGTCAACTGCTTCACGGACACCCTGGTCCGCATCGGACCTGATGGGAAGTTCTCCGCCGGGCTCGCCTCGAGCTGGGAGAGCCGCGACGGAGCGAAGGTCTGGGTCTTTCATCTTCGCCAAGGTGTGACGTTCCACGACGGCACACCCTGGAACGGCCAAGCCCTTGTCGACAACTTCGAGCGGGTTCGCGCTCCGGAGACGAAGTCACTGCGTTACGCGGACAAGCTGAAGGGCCTCGTTGAGATGAAGATCGTCGATCCCATGACCGTCGAGCTCAGCTTCGATAGCCCCAAGCCGGGATTCCTCCTGGCCATCTCGGAGCCGATCTGCGGGTTCCTCTCACCGACCGCGTTCAAGAATCCAGCCAACGTGAAGTCATCTGACAAGTTGAAGGGAACGGGGCCTTACATCCTTGCGGAGGAGATCTACCAACAGAAGGTCACCTTCGTCAAGAACTCGAACTACAACTGGGGACCTGAATTCGAGTTCTTGACGAAGGTGACCTTCTGTTGGTAGATCTCCTCCGCAAGGA
>CAYHEK010000012.1:0-25060 GCA_964355545.1 uncultured Thermotogae bacterium
TCGGCCCCGGCCTCGGCGAGCTCCTCGCGCGCACGGTCACCCAGGATGAGCTCTCACCCGATGACCAGGAGATCCTTGACATCCTCTCCCCCTACCGCCCCTTCCGTGTCGAGGAGGCGTTGAAGTAGTCAGGGCACCCGGGGGTCACGCGAGCGGGAAGGGATTTCACATCCTCCGCGGCCTGCGATCTCGCCTTGTCATGCCTCTAGAAGACGCCTCTCGTCTCGGAAGGACTCCGTCGAGACGGCGCCCCTTGTCAGGTGAAAAAATTCCGCTACACTTAACAGGCCATGGAAGACATCGGTGCGGCGATCCGAGACCTGCGGTTGAAGAAGGGATGGACGCTCCAGAAGCTCGCTTCCTTGACCGGGCTCTCCGTGAGCTTCCTCTCCCAGGCGGAACGGGGGCTCTCTTCCCTCTCGATCGTTTCGCTCCACAACATCTGCCAGGCGCTCGGCGTCGAGGCCTCGGAACTCCTCTCCACGGGGAAGGTCGCCGCCGCTTTGGGCGAGTCCACCTTTCCGATCGTCCCGACCGCGGATCAGCTCTGCATCCGGATCGCGAGCTCGCCGGTCACGTACCGCTACCTGAGCGGGAACTTCCCCGGCCGCGTCATCGAGGTCCTGATCAACGAGTTCCCGCCCAACTACCGCTATCCGCTTGCCTCGCACACGGGCGAGGAGTTCGGCTACGTCCTAGAGGGCCACCTCGACCTGAGGATCGAGGAGGAGAGCTACCCCCTCTCCCCGGGCGACAGCTACCACTTCGTCGCCTCGCGGCCGCACGGCTACGAGACCTCCGCCAAGGAGGGAGCGCGCGTCCTGGTCGCAAGCACGCAGAAGTTCCTCGAGTGGCACAACGAAGTCCGCATAGGAAGGAGTTCGGCGTGACGGAAGAAAAGGGAACCGTCTTCGACATCAAGCGCTTCGCGATCCACGACGGTCCCGGGATCCGCACGACCGTCTTCTTCAAGGGCTGCCCGCTACGCTGCTTTTGGTGCCACAACCCGGAGAGCCAGAGCTCCGAGCGGGAGCTCATCGTCCGCGAATCGCGCTGCCGGCGCTGCGGGACCTGCCTCGACGTCTGTCCACAAGGGGCCCTCGCCCTCACTGGCGATTCGATCTCGATCGACCGGGGACGCTGCGCCCTGTGCGGCGCCTGCGCCGAGGCTTGCCCTTCTCAGGCTCTCGAGGTCGTGGGACAGGAGATGACGGTGAGAGAGGTGATGCGTGAGGTCGAGAAGGACGTCCCGTTCTACGACGAATCGAGGGGCGGCGCGA
Organism: uncultured Thermotogae bacterium; assembly: GCA_964355545.1. Classification (GTDB taxonomy): domain Bacteria; phylum Bipolaricaulota; class Bipolaricaulia; order UBA7950; family UBA9294; genus JAPLGE01. The sequence continues at coordinate 1,281 of CAYHEK010000012.1, forward strand.
CCTTCTCCGGCGGGGAACCCCTCCTGCAGCCTGAGTTCTTGGCCGCGCTCCTCTCCGCATGCAAGGAGAAAGGGATCTCGACCGTGGTCGACACCTGCGGATTTGCGCCGTGGGAGACGATGGAGAACGTAAGAGAGAACGTAGACCTTTTTCTCTACGACCTCAAGGTGATGGATCCCAAGCGCCACGCCGAGCTGACCGGCGTTTCGAACACCCTGATCCTCGAGAACCTGGAGCGCCTCTCGCGTCTCGGCCAGCCCCTGATCGTGCGCGTCGCCGTGATCCCAGGGAAGAACGACGCAGAGGAGGAGATCCGCGCCCTCGGCCGGTTCGTGGCGTCTCTCCAGAATCCGCCTCCGATCGACCTTCTTCCCTATCACCGGACCGGGATCGGGAAGTACGCCCGGCTCGGCCGCGCCTACCGGCTCGAAGAGACGGTGCCCCCGGATGAGGAGCGGATGGCCGAGATCGCTTTGCTCCTTCGACGATACGAGTTCCCTGTCACCGTGGGAGGTGAAGTAGATGGCGATGACTGAGCGGGTCGCCCGCCTGAGAGAGGAGAGTCTGGACGCGCGGCCGACGCTCTCGTGCGAGAGGGCGGAACTCCTCACTGCCTTCGACGAGAAGGAAGGAGGAGTGCACTCTGCGCCGGTCAAGCGCGCCCTCGCCTTCCAGTACCTCTTGGAGAAAAAGGCGATCTCGATCGACGAGGGCGAGCTCGTCGTGGGGGAGCGCGGCCCGCGGCCGAAGGCAACGCCCACCTACCCGGAGCTGTGCTGCCACAGTCTCCAGGACCTCGACATCCTCGACTCGCGTGAGAAGATCCCCTTCTCGGCCGACGAGCACACCTGCGAGGTCTATCGCGACCGTCTGATCCCTTACTGGAAGGGGAAGTCGATGCGCGACCGGATCTTTGGCGCGATGACGGAGGACTGGAAGGAGGCCTACTTCGCCGGGATCTTCACCGAGTTCATGGAGCAGAGGGCACCCGGCCACACCGTCCTCGATGGGAAGATCTACAAGAAGGGGTTCCTCGACTTCCAGAAGGAGATCCGGGAGAGCCAAGCTCGCCTTGACTACCTGAACGACCCGCAGGCCTACGCAAAGAACGAGGAGCTTGAGGCGATGGCGATCGCCGCAAGCGCCCTCGTCCGTTTCGCCGAGCGCCACGCCGAGGCGGCGCGGGCGCTTTCGGAGGAGGAGACGGACTCCAAGCGAAAGAAGGAGCTTTTGAGGATCGCCGAGATCTGTTCCCGAGTCCCGGCTCACGCGCCGCGTGACTTCTGGGAGGCCCTCCAGTACTACTGGTTTGTGCACCTCGGCGTGATCACTGAGCTCAACACCTGGGACGCCTTCAACCCGGGCCGGCTCGACCAGCACCTCTACCCCTTCTACCGGCGAGGCCTCGAGGAGGGGACGCTCACCCCCGAGTTTGCGCGTGAGCTCCTCGAGTGCTTCTGGATCAAGTTCAACAACCAGCCGGCCCCACCGAAGGTCGGGGTGACGGCGGAGGAGAGCGCCACCTACACCGACTTCGCCCTCATCAACTTGGGAGGGTGCAAGCCGGACGGCTCGGACGCGGTGAACGACCTCACCTACTTCATCCTCGACGTGATCGAGGAGATGCGGCTCCTTCAACCCAGTTCCTGCCTCCAGCTTTCGAAGAAGAACGCGGACGCCTTCCTCAAGAGGGCGGCGAAGATCATCCGCACCGGCTTCGGGCAGCCCTCGATCTTCAACGCGGACGTCATTACGCAGGAGCTCGTCCGGCAAGGGAAGACGATCGAGGACGCGCGCGAGGGTGGGTCAAGCGGATGCGTCGAGGTCGGCGCCTTCGGCAAGGAGAACTACAACCTGACCGGCTACTTCAACATGCCGAAGGTCCTCGAGATCACGCTCCACAACGGGATCGACCCGCGGACCGGCCGCAGGATCGGGATCGAGACCGGGGATCCCCGCGAGTTTGAGTCGTTCGAGGAACTCGTCGAGGCGTACCGAAAGCAGCTTCTCCACTTCGTCAGGATCAAGGTGCAGGGGAGTAACGTCATCGAGAGGCTGTACGCGAACTACATGCCAGCGCCGTTCCTCTCCCTCCTGATCGACGACTGCATCAAGACCGGCAAGGACTACCACGACGGAGGGGCGCGCTACAACACCTCCTACATCCAGGGCGTGGGCCTGGGGACGGCGACCGATTCGATGACCGCGATCAAGCACCACGTCTTCGATCGCGGAGACCGGACGATGGGCGAGATCCTCACGGCGCTCAAGAGCGATTACGCAGGCGCAGAGGCCCTGCGCGAGGTCCTTCTCCACCGCACGCCCAAGTACGGAAACGATGACGACGCGGCCGACGACGTCATGAAGGTCCTCTTTGAGACCTACTACGACGCGATCGACGGACGCCCGAACACCAAAGGCGGAACCTACCACATCAATCTCCTGCCGACCACCGTCCACGTCTACTTCGGGAGCGTCACCGGAGCGACCCCCGACGGCCGGCTTGCCAGCCAGCCCGTCTCCGAAGGAGTCTCCCCGGTGCAAGGGGCAGACTGTCACGGCCCCACGGCTGTCCTTCGCTCCGTGGCGAAGATGGACCACGTGCGGACGGGCGGGACCCTCCTCAACCAGAAGCTGACCCCGCAGCTCTTGAAAGGCGAGGAGGGCCTGAACAACTTCGTCCACCTTGTCCGTTCCTACTTCAAGCTCGACGGGCACCACGTGCAGTTCAACGTCGTCGACGCGGCCACGCTCCGCGCGGCCCAGGCGCGACCGGAAGAGTATCGAAGCCTCATCGTGCGCGTGGCGGGATACAGCGACTACTTCTGCGACCTCCCCCGGGCACTCCAGGATGAGATCATCGCCCGCACCGAGCATCAGGCGTTCTGATGGGCCGTCGCCGTAGGATGGGTGACGATTTCACCGGCACTGAAATAATGCCGACCTCCTCTTGACATGGTCGGAATTTCCGCTAGACTGTTCTAGCGATGGAGGGCATGGAAACGAGAAAGAGATTTCGCTTTTCTCGTGCGGGGAAAGCGGGGACGTCCGTTCCCGCGCGTTCAGCCGCGGGAGACCCAACTCACAGGTCCACGAGGACCCTTCCCAATCCCGTCACTAGTGGGAGAGTCTCTCTCCTGCGCTCGCAGAGACCCCCCTTTCACTGCTACTCAACTCCCTCCTCGGTTCCCGCTCGCCCGACTCCGGGGAGCTCCGGCGCGAAAGGAGGACGGAACTAGAAGGCACCTAGGTTTCGTTTCGCACCCGGCCAAGACGAGATCACGTTCCCTCGAGGGGAGGCTGCATGTATAGACTCGGAACAGACGTTGGCGGGACGTTCACCGATGGGGTCCTGCTCGACGAAACGACCGGCAGGATCGCGGTGAGCAAGGTTTCCTCGACGCCGGAGAACCCGGCGACGGGTACCATCCAATGCATCGAGAAGTTCGAGATCCCCCTCGACCAGGCGTCCTTTCTCGCCCACGGCACGACCGTCGTGATCAACGCCCTGATTGAAGGGAAGGGCGCGAAGACTGCCCTCATCACGACGAAGGGCTTCCGCGACGTGCTCGAGATCGGGCGCTCCAATCGCACGGAGATGTACGACGCCCTCTACCGAAAGCCGCGCCCCCTCGTCCCCCGCCGGCTGCGCCTTGAGGTGAGCGAGCGCGTCGCGGCCGACGGGACCGTCCTCGTCCCCTTGGACCTCGAGGAGGTGGCGCGGCTCGTGGCTCTCCTGCGGGAAGAAGGGGTCGAATCGGTCGCCGTCTGCCTCCTCAATGCCTACGCGAATCCCGTGCACGAGGAGGAGATCGGGCGATTCCTCGCCCAGCGCTACCCCCAGGCGGCCGTCTCCCTTTCCAACCAGATCACCCGTCGCTACTACGAGTACGAGCGGACGAGCACCACCGTGCAGAACGCCTACGTGATGCCGGTGGTGCGGAGCTACTTGAAGAGCCTAGAGGAGGAGCTTGAGAGCCGCCGCTTCAAGAACGTCATCCAAATCATGCAGTCAAACGGTGGGGTGATGGCCTCTCCGATCGCGCGTGACATCCCGATCGCCATGGTCGAGTCCGGTCCGGCCGGCGGGGCGATCGGCGCGGCGCAACTGGCGAGCCTGTTGAACTACAAGAACGTCATCTCCTACGACATGGGCGGGACGACCGCGAAAACGTCGATCATCACCGACACCATCCCCGAGGCGATCGACCAGTACCTCGTGGAGGGTCGACCGATCCTCCTCCCCGTGGTCGACCTACGCGAGATCGGCGCGGGTGGGGGGTCGATCGCCTGGATCGACGAGGCCGGCGCCTTGCACGTTGGACCCCAAAGCGCGGGGGCCGTCCCCGGCCCTGCCTGCTACATGCGGGGCGGAAAGGAGCCCACGGTCACCGACGCGAACCTCGTCCTGGGGATCCTTGACCCGGAGTACTTCCTCGGCGGAGAGATGGAGATCTCACCGGACTTCGCCCGCGAGGCGGTCGGCCGGATCGCGGAGTACTTCGACCTCAGCGTGGATGAGGCGGCTCTGGGGATCGTCAAGATCGTCAACACGAACATGTCCGGGCTCCTCCAGTCGATGACGGTCAAGCGCGGGTACGACCCACGCGAGTTCGCCCTGGTCGCCTTCGGCGGCGCGGGGCCGATCCATGCCTCCGCGATCGCGAGAGAGATCAACATCCCCACGGTCATCGTCCCTCCGTCGCCCGGGGTCTTCTCCGCCTGGGGGATGCTGATGGCCGACCTGCGGCACGACTTCGGCCAGACCTACATCGCCCCCGTGGACGGTGCGAACCCCGAGGCGGTCAACTCGACCTTCGCCCGCCTCGAGGAACGGATGAAGGACCTCTTTGAGCGAGAGAGGATCCCCGAGGAGCAGATCGCGCTCTCCTACTCCATGGACCTGCGCTACAAGGGACAAGAGCACACCCTGCGCGTCCCCGCCCCCGCGCGGCTGACGGAGGCCGACAAGCCCGCGCTCGACCGGAGCTTCGACGAACTCCACCTCCGCGTCTACGGCCACAACGCCCCCGAGGAGAAGAAAGAGATCGTCTCCCTTCAGGTGATCGGGATCGGCAAGGTGCGCAAGCCGGTCCTGGAGAAGATCTCCCGTGGCTCGCGCGCCCCCTCGGCGGAAGCGGCCCTCGGGAAGAGACGCGTCTACGTTGGAAACGGAAGTTACCAGGAGTTCTCGATCTATCGGCGCGATCGACTCGCCGCCGGGAACGTGATCGCAGGGCCAGCCCTGCTCGAGGAGGCGACGGCGACCACGACCGTGGAGAAAGGCGCGACGTGCTCCGTGGACGAGTACGGGAACCTCGTCATCACGCTCAATGGGGAGGGACGATGAAGATAGATCCGATCACGCTTGAGGTCATCCGCAACCGACTGATCGCCGCGAGCCGCGACATCCGCCGCACCGTGGAGCGAGCGGCGTACAGCCCGATCCTTTATGAAGTCGTCGACTTCAGCTGTGGAATCCTGGACGGCAACGCGAACCTGATCGCGGAGACCCCCGGGCTCCCCATCTTCCTCGCCAACCTCGGCTACGCCGTGACCTCGACCTACGAGACGATCGGCCGCAAGAACCTGCGGCCGGGGGACGTCATCCTGTGCAACGACCCCTACAACGGCGGAGGGACGCATTGTCCCGACCTCGTCGCCCTCTGTCCCGCCTTCCACGACGGGGAGGTGCGCGGCTGGGGGGCCTTCCGCGGCCACACAGTCGACATGGGCGGGATCTACCCGGGCGGCTGGTACAGCGACACGGTCGAGGTCTACCAGGAGGGGTTCCGCCTCCCTCCGGTGAAGCTCTTCGCGGAAGGGAAACCAAACGAAGACGTCTTCCGCCTCATCCGCGCGAACACCCGCGTCCCCGACGCGGTCCTCGGCGACATCCGCGCGATGGTGGCCGCCGTGCGGAAGGGGAGCCAGCGCTTCTGCGACGTGATCTCTGCCTACGGCCTTGACGTCACCCTCGGCGCCCTCGAGGAGATCCTGGCGCAGGGGGAACGCCTGGCCCGCGCCGCGGTCAGCCGCATCCCCGATGGGACGTACTACGCCGAGGCGATCCTCGACGGCGACGGGAACGACAACGCGCCGCTCGACGAGAAGCTCCGCCTGTGCCTGACGATCACCGTGAAGGGCGACGAGATGACCGCCGACTACACGGGGACGGACCGACAGAACCGCGGGCCGATGAACACCCCCGAGCCGTCGACGATCTCCGCGACCCGCTACGCGTTCAAGATCGTCACCACCCCGCACCTCCCGAGCAACGAGGGGTTCTTCCGCGCGCTCAAGATCGTCATCCCGGACGGGAGCTTCCTCAAGCCGCGCTTCCCCGCCGCCTGCGCCATGTGGCCCACCCCTTCCTCCACGATCCCCGACCTCTTCCTGAAGGCCCTCGCCCCGGCGATCCCGGACCGCGTGCGCGGAGGGTACTTCGGGGACTCGATGGCAAACTTCATCTACGGGACCGACCCGCGCACCGGGAAGTACTACGTGTGCGCCGAACCGGACGCGGGCGGCTACGGAGGAAAGCCGACCGAGGACGGGGAGGCGGCCCTCTTCTCCATGACCCTGGGCGACACGTACAATGTTCCCGCGGAGGTGCTCGAGGTCCGCTACCCCTGGCGCGTGGAGCGCTTCGAACTTGCGCAGGACTCCGGCGGGGCGGGGAAGTTCCGCGGCGGCCTCGGGGTCGAGCGCGACTACCGCTTGAGCTCCAAGGCCGGCCTCACGGTCACCGCGGACCGCGTGCTGTACACCCCGCCGTGGGGCCTGTTTGGGGGAAAGCCGGGGGCGACGAACATCACGGTCGTGTATCGAAACGACGGGAAAGAGGAGCGGTGGCGGAAGATCTCAAACCTTCCCCTTGAGGCAAACGAAGTCCTAAGCTTCCGCGGAGGCGGAGGAGGGGGATACGGATCCCCACTCGAGCGAGACCCAGAGAGGGTCCTCGAGGACGTACTGAACGGCTACGTCTCCCTGGAGAAGGCGACGGAGGACTACGGCGTCGTGATCGACTCAGAGAAGAGAGCGGTCGACCTCGCCGCCACAAAGAAGCTGAGGGAGACCCTCGCCAAGGGAGAAAAGAAGAGAGAGGCTCGTGGAAAGACGCATCGTCGTTAGATTCGAACGCGGGGGAGGGCTCTCCGCAGACCTCGCCCAAGAGCGAGGCGCGTAGTCCGCAAGGAGGCGCGGTGGAAGAGGTCCTGCGGGAAAGGATCGCCAAGGCCCAGAACCTTATGCGCCGAGCGCGCGTCGACCTGATGGCTCTCTCCCTGAGCTCAAACCTACGCTACCTCTCGGGCTTCTCCGACGAGCCCAGTGAGCGCCTCCTCCTCCTCCTCCTCCCTGCGGAGAGGGAGCCGGTCTTCCTTGTCCCCGAGCTCTACGCGGACCAGGTCCGTCGTGATTCCTCGATCGACGCCCTGCGGGTCTGGAAGGACGAGGAGAACCCGCACGCTCTCCTTGCCCGCGTGGTCGCCGACCTTGAGATTGCGGAGGGGAGCGTCGCTATTGACGACTCCATGTGGGCGGTCTTCCTCCTCGCACTGCAGGAGGCCCTCCCCGCCGCCACTTTCTCCCCGGCCTCCCAGATCCTCGTCCCGCTGCGCATGGAGAAGGCCCCGCCCGAGATCCGCGCCATGGAGGAGGCCGGGGCGATCGCCGACCGGGCCTTCGAGGAGGTCCTCAAGCGGCGCATCGCGGGGATGAGCGAGCTTGATCTCGCGAGGGTCCTCGAGGAGGCGATGATGGCGCACGGGGCGGACAAGAGCGCCTTCGAGACCCTGGTCGCATCCGGCCCGAACAGCGCGCTCCCCCACCACCGGGCGGGCTCAAGGAGGATCGAGCCGGGCGATGTCGTCATTGTCGACTACGGGTGCCGCGTCCGCGGCTACTCGTCTGACGTCTCGCGCACGCTCGTCTGCGAGCGCGCGACGGACAGGATCAAGAACGTCCACGCGCTCGTGCGCGCGGCGCAGGAGAAGGCCGTCGCGAGCGTGCGGCCGGGCCTCGCGGCGGAGGCCGTCGACCGGGCCGCCCGCAGTGTCATCGCCGCGGCGGGCTTCGGCGAGCGGTTTATCCACAGGACCGGCCACGGGATCGGTCTCGACGTCCACGAGCCCCCCTACATCGTCGAAGGGAACCGAATCGAGCTCCGGCCGGGGATGACCTTCTCCGTCGAGCCGGGGATCTACCTCCGCGGCGAGTGGGGAGTCCGGATCGAGGACGTGGTCGTCGTGACGGAGACGGGCGCGCAGCCGATGACTCACTCGACGCACGAACTCAAGGTGGTTAGGTAGGTGGCGAGGCACGCTCTCCCCGGCGTCTCGCCCCGAGATTCTCGTCTCTCCACAAGACGAATGCGGGGAGGAGGGAGGTGGTGGTACGGTAACGGAGAGTCGGTCGTTTAGAACGAGAATCAAGAGCATGCCACGAGGTGATGCAATGTGAGGACCACAAGGTTCCTGTGTGTGATGGTGGCGGTGTTTGCGCTTGCGATCGGTTTTTGGTGCGCCGTCGGGCTGGGCGCCGCGGAGAACGTGGCGGTCATCAACGGGTACCCCGTCATCACGGCGGACCCGGCCGTAGCTTCAGACTGGTACGACACGGAGGCGATGTACAACCTGTATAGCCCGCTCGTCTACCCCTCGCCGGAAGGGGCGGTCAGGCCCCACCTGGCTACGGCCTGGGAGCCGGTGGGCGGTGACCTCACCCATTGGCGGTTCACGCTGCGCCAGGGAGTGAAGTTCCACTCCGGAAACGAGCTGACCGCTGAGGATGTGGCCTTCTCCATGACCCGGTTCATCGCCATGGGAAGGGGCAACTCGGGGCCGTTGGGCAAGGTGACGGCAACCGTCGTCGCCAAGTACACGGTCGATTTTGTCCTGGACAAGCCTAGCGCCATCTTCCCCGACACTCTGGCCCTGTTCTTCCCCGCGGAGAAAGCCGTCGTGCTGGCGAACATCAAGCAGCCTGGCAACTACGGGGATTTCGGAGACTACGGTGAGGAGTGGCTGTCAACGCACGATGCAGGGACCGGCCCCTATGTGATAACCAGCCACATCCCAGGCCAGCGCTTGGACGCCACGCGGTTTGTGGACTACTTCGAAGGCTGGTCGAACGAGGGCTGGGGTCCGGACGAGGTGCCGATCGAGCGGCTCATCTTCATCATGGAGACAGACTACACCACCTTGATGACGCTGCTCAAGAGCGGCGGACTGGACCTCGAGATCAACGGCGGCTGGACGTTGCCACAGCTACAAGACATCCAGGCCGACAAGCGCTTCGATTTGGCCAGTGTCTGGGCCCAGAACGTGACGGTGTGGATGAACACGAAGCTAGCGCCGACTGACGACGAGCACTTCCGAAACGCCATTCTCTACGCGTACGACTACGAGGCCGTGGTCGGGCCCTGGAAGCAGTTCGGCAATGGCGAGACGGGAATCCTCTTGCCGACGATGCCCGGGTACGTCCCGATCGAGCCCCAGCCGCGAACGCAGAATCTGGAGAAGGCTCGCGCAGAGCTCGCGCTCTCTAAGTACGCGAACAACTTGAAGGACGTGAAGGTCGTCTACCACTTCTGCGGTGGTCTTGACTTCGAGGAGGAGGTCGGCCTGCAACTGCAAGCCGACATGGCGAAGCTCGGTGTGAAGGTCGAGGTCGCCGGTCCGCCGTGGCCTCAGTACTCCGCGGAGTGTTCTTCCTCGGAGACGACGCCGAACATGACGATCTTCCTCTTCGCTCCACAGGCCGCTCCCGCACACGACTACTACACCTACATGATGTTTGCTCCCAAGGGCCTGGGGTGGATCTTCGAGGCTCACTGGTTCTTCGAGGATCCCCAGATCGTCCAGATGCTCGATAGCACGCGGGCGGAACCCAACCCCGCGGCGCGGCTCCTGACCTACCAGCTCCTGCAGCCGCTGATCGCCGCGCACGCCCTGGCGTTCTACCCGTATCAGAAGCCCACGCTCTTTGCCCACCAGAGCTACATCGCCGGCCCCCAGGAGACGATCGTCTTTGTCGGCCCGAGCGAGAACATGCACAACTGGCGGATCAACCTGAAGCTGAAGGCAGAGCTGCGAGGCTAGGCAGGCAACCGAGGGGAGGGCGCGAGCCGCTGGCTTGCGCCCTCCCGCATCTTGCTCGAATCGCTTGAGGATAGTATGGCCAAGTACATCGGTCTGAGGCTCCTGCAATCGATCTTCGTCCTCTTCGGGCTCTCACTATTGATCTTCTTCATCGCCCGGGTCGTGCCGGGTGATCCGGCCCGCGCGGTGCTGGGATACCTGGCCACGCAGGACCAACTACAGGCGGTGCGGGTCGAGATGCACTTGGACAAGTCATTCCCGGTGCAGTACTACTATTGGCTCAAGGACCTGCTCCATGGGAACCTGGGGAAGTCCGCGTACACGAAACGGCCGGTGACGACCGATCTCGCGCAGTACATCCCGGCGACCCTGGAGCTGATTCTGTTCGCCACGTTGATCTCCTTTGTCGTCGGGCAGATGACGGGAATCCTTGCAGGCTACTTCCGCAACTCCTGGTTCGATGGGCTGTCTCGGCTCATCTCGTACCTCGGCATTGCCACCCCTTCCTTCGTCATCGCGATCCTCCTCATGTTCATCTTCAGTCAGCTCTTCCATCTTGCCCCGAGCGTCGGCCGGATCCCGCTCATGATGAAGGCCCCGCCCACCGCCACGGGCTTCATGATCCTCGATAGCCTCCTCGCCGGGCAGGTGGCGACCGCCCTCGTTGCACTGAATCACCTGGTGCTCCCAGCGTTCAGCCTGGCCGTGATCCACATCGCGCAGGAGGGACGGATCACCCGTTCGTCCATCGTCGAGAACCTGGGGAAGGACTACATCACGATGCACAAGGTGCACGGCATCCGCACCTCGCGCCTCATCTTCAAGTACCTCCTGCGGCCATCGATCATCCCGACCGTGACCGTCATGGGCCTCGACTTCGCCTTCCTCATGTCGAACGCCTTCCTCGTCGAACTCGTCTTCATGTGGCCCGGCTTCGCGCGCTACGCCCTGACCACCATGCTGAACAAGGACCTCAATGCCATGGTCGCTGTGGTGCTGGTCATCGGCGTGACCTTCGCCCTGGTAAACCTCGTGGTGGACATCATCATCACGTTCCTGGATCCCACGATCCGGATCCAACGGAGAGGAGGCTAAGCCGTGTGGCAAGAGAAGAAAGCTGACCTCATCGCCACCCTCGCGCAGAGGAAGAGAACCCTCGCCAAGGGTTGGTACAAGTACTCGCGCAATCCCCTCTCTGTGCTGGGGCTGGTGGTCCTGGTCTTGATTGGACTCGCTGCGGGACTCGCTCCCCACATCACCCCCTACCCTGCCCACGCCGGACCGTTCACCAACTTCAAAGACGCAGGCAAGCCGCCGAGCTCGGAGCACTTCTTCGGGACCGACCGGATTGGCCGCGACGTCTTCACCCGAGTGATCTTCGGCTACCGCTTCTCTCTCCTCATCGGGATTGTCGTCCTCGGCCTGGGGGTCGCGCCGGGGGTGGTCCTGGGTCTCATCGCCGGCTATCACCGCGGAACGTGGATCGAGACGGCGATCATGAGGGTCACCGACATCTTCCTCGCCGTGCCCCCTCTCGTGCTCGCACTCGCGATCACGGCGATGCTGACTCCCAACCTGTTCAACGAGATGATCGCCATCACCCTCGTGTGGTGGCCCTGGTACTGCCGGCTCGTCTTCGCCGTCGCCTCTACCCTGCGAAACCAGTTCTTCGTCCGCGAGGCGGAGCTCTCCGGGGCGAGCGAGGGCCACATCCTCTTCCGCGAGATCCTGCCCAACTGCCTCGCGCCGATCCTGACCAAGATGACGCTCGACATGGGAATCGTCATTCTCCTTGGGGCGTCTTTGAGCTTCATCGGACTGGGAGCGCAACCGCCCACGCCCTGTCTGGGGACGATGGTCGCCGATGGGGCGAAACGCCTGCCTGGCGAGTGGTGGGGCACGATCTTTCCGGCGCTCGCGATCGTCCTCGTCATCTTGGCGTTCAACCTGGTCGGCGACGGCCTCCGCGACGTCTTCGGCGTCGAGGAGGTGTGAGGCGTGGCGCTTCTTGAGGTGAAGGACCTTCACGTCGGGTACCGCATCTTCGAGGGGTACCTCAAGGTCTTAAACGGCGTCGCGCTTTGGGTGAACGAGGGAGAGAGGGTCGGCCTGGTCGGAGAGACCGGGTGCGGCAAGACGACCACGGTGAAGTCGATCCTGCGCGTCCTCCCCATCCCACCGGCCCAGGTGAAGTCTGGAGAAATCCTCTACCGCGGCCGGGACGTCCTGCGGATGAGCTCCCGCGAGGTCCGCGCCCTGCGGAGGAGGGAGATCACCGCGATCTTCCAGGACCCCCTCCAGTCGCTCAACCCCATGTTCACCGTCGGGACGCAACTGCGCGACATCCTCAAGGACTCCATGGGAGGGCACGACAGCAAACGCCTGACGAAGCGCGAGATCACGGCCCGCTCCATCGCCGCCCTCCGCGAGACCGGAATGCCGGACCCGGAGCGGATCATGTCCAACTATCCGATCCAACTATCAGGCGGGATGAGGCAGCGCGTCTGCATCGCCGAGGCCCTATCGCGAACGGCGCACCTCCTCTTGGCGGACGAGCCGACGACGAACCTCGACGTGACGATCCAGGACCAGATCCTGCGGAAGCTGGACGAACTCGTCGACGAGAAGGGAAACTCTGTGTTGATGATCACGCACTCGATGGGGGTCGTGCGCGACCTGACCCAGCGCCTGTACATCATGTACGCCGGGTCGATGGTGGAGACCGGGAACACGAAGGTCCTCCTCGCCCGGCCCCGTCACCCCTACACCCAGGGGTTGATGAAGAGCGTGCCGCGGCTGACCGGAGAAGGGGTGAGCGACGGAATCCCTGGACGAATCCCGAACTACCTCGACCCGCCCCCCGGGTGCCGGTTCCATCCGCGCTGCGAGCACGTCATGCCCGTGTGCAAGGAGGAGACCCCACCGTTCTACCAGGTGGATGAGGGTCACCTCGCGGCCTGCTACCTCTATCGGAGTTGATGGCGATGCCAGAGAGTATCTTGAGCGTAGAGAACCTGAAGAAGTACTTCCCGACGAAGGAGGGACTCGTCAGAGCCGTCGACGACATCACCTTTCACATGGCACCCGGCGACACGCTCGGACTCGTGGGGGAGTCGGGCTCTGGGAAGACGACGACTGCCCAGTGCGTCGTCGGAATGTACCCTCCCACCGCCGGGGAGATCCGCTTCAAGGAGGAGCGGATCAGCACGGCGTTCAACCGGCGGCCGAAGTACTTAAAGGGCGACCTGCGCATCGTCTTCCAGGACCCCGGCTCCTCCTTAAACCCCAAGCGCATGATTAAGCAGATCCTCGCAGTCCCCTTGAAGGTCCACCGCGTCGGAACGCGGCGGGAGCGCCTGGCGAGGATGAAGGCGCTCCTGGACATGGTCGAGCTTCCGCCCGACGAGTACCTGTACAAGTACCCTCAGGCGATCGGTGGCGGGGAGAAGCAGATGGTCGCGATCGCGAGGGCTCTCGCCACGAACCCCTCGTTCATCCTCTTGGACGAGCCCACCTCGGCCTTGGACGTCTCGGTCCAGGGGAAGATCATCAACCTGCTCCTGCGGCTGCACAAGGAGCTGAACCTGACCTACCTCTTCATCACCCACGACCTCTCCCTGATGCGGAACGTCTCGAGCCGCGTCGCGATCATGTACCTGGGAAAGCTCTGCGAGATCGCCCCCACGGTCGAGTTCTTCCAACACCCCTGCCATCCGTACACGAAGATGCTCCTCTCCTCCATCCCCGTCGTGTCCGACGAGGAGGAGAGCCTCAAGCCGCGGAAGGTCACCTCCAAGGGCGAAATCCCGAGCCCCGTCAACATCCCGCCCGGATGCAGCTTCGAGTCCCGCTGCCTCTCCAAGAACGGCCGCTGCGCGCAGGACGACCCGACGATGGTCGAGGTCGCGGAGGGGCACCTCGTCCGCTGCCACTTTGCGAAAGAGGGCGAGCTCGCGGACCTCGGAGCAGGCTAGACCATACGCACGCATCCCGAGCGTTGAGGGGCACACAGAGAAAGCTAGAGAGGGAACGCGATGAACAAGAGAATGAAGCTGTGCTTTGAGAGGGGTGGCGAGCTTGAGGTCGTCCTCCTGTCCGATGCGGCACCAAAGACGATCGAGATCATCGGCCGACTGCTCCCTTTGACGAACATGGCGTACCACTCCCGCTGGTCCGGGAGGGAAGTCAACACCGAGATCAAGACCAGGACACAAGTCCCGCGTGAGAACCAGACCATACAGACAGCCCCCGGAGACGTGATCTACTGGCGTGAGTGGGAGCGGCAAGACGAGGACGTCTCTGAGGCGATCGCCGTCTACTACGGTCCGGAAATCAGCCGGTACCACAAAGGAACGCAGCTAGTCAATGTGTTCGGCCGCGTTGCCCCCCCTGAACAATGGGCGCTCATCGAGGAGATCGGGTTGAGGATCTGGCGCCAGGGGGGAGAACGGATCACCATCCGTTGGTAGCGGCGCAGCCAAGATGAGCAAAGACGTATCGCCCCTGACGCTGGATCAGGAACAGGAGACGCGGGCCCAGTCCATCTATCGGGACTCGATCGTCTTCGACGGGACCCAGGCCTCCGAGTTCACCGACGAGTACTTCCATGTCGTACAGCAGGCGGGGATCACCGGAACCATTGTGACCGTGGCGTTGAGGCACAACGTCCACGAGACGCTGAGACTCGTCTGGGACTGGCGTGCAAAGATAGCCAGGAACTCGGGAGTTGCCACTTTCGGCAGCTCAACAGCCGCGATTCGCCGCGCGAAGCGTGAAGGCAAGGTGGCGTACTGGTTTGGCTTCCAGAACGCTCTGCCCTTGGAAGATGACGTTGACCTACTTCCCGTCTACCGGGATCTGGGCGTGAAGGTCATCCAATTGACCTATAACGGGAGAAACGCACTCGGATGCGGATGCGGAGAGGCAACGGACCACGGGCTGACCCCCTTGGGTGCTCGCGTGATCGAGGGAATGAACGACTTGCGGATGATCGTGGATCTTTCGCACGTCGGAGACCGAACCGCCGCGCAGGCGATCGAGCGGGCAGCGCTGCCGGTCTTCTCCCACGCCAACGCAAGAGCCATTTGCGACAACGTCAGGAATAAACCCGACGCCCTCCTCAAAGGAGTGGCGGAGAAAGGAGGGATCATTGGCGTCAACGCCTTCCCCGCCTTTGTACGACGCACTCACACCGAGGCGGGAGAACGCCCGACCATCGCCGACTTCCTGGACCACGTCGACTACCTGGTGGACTTGGCCGGCATCGATCACGTCGGGATAGCGCTTGACCTCATCGAGAATGCCTCCGAGGAGGAGTTCGCTTTGCTCGCAACTGACCCGCGAGTGTGGGGTCTGCCGAACCCCGACGGTCGATACGGCTACGCCGTGGGGATCGAGACCGTTTCCGATGTGCCCAATGTGGCCAGGGGGCTTGTGACGCGGGGCTACTCAGACGAAGAGATCCGCAAGGTGATGGGGGAGAACTGGGTACGTGTCCTCGAGTGGACAGACGGGAGGAATGTGTGAACCGCTTTGCGATCGACATCGGGGGAACGTTCACGGACTTGGTAGCGCTCGACGACGAGACCGGCGAGATGAGAATCGCCAAGCGTCCCTCTACTCCTCTGGAACCCGCTCAGGGACTCCTTGAATGCATTCGGGAGGCCGACCTTGAGATTCCGGAGCATGAACTGTTCGTCCACGGGACCACGATCGGGCTCAATGCCTTTCTACAAGGGCGAGGCGAGGATGTCTGTCTGATCACCACAGAGGGATTCCGAGACATCTACGAGATCGGAAGGACGAACCGCACCGAGCCCTACAACTTGACGTACAGAAAACCTCGCCGGCTCGTGCCCCGCAGGCGCGTTTTCACCGTTCCGGAGCGCATCGACTACCGCGGGAACGTAGTACAGGAACTCGATGAGACGGCCACGACCGAAGTCATCGAGAAGATCGCAGATCTCGGCATCCAGTCGGTCGCGGTCTGCCTCTTGCACGCCTACGCGAACCCGCAGCACGAGGAGCGGATCTACGAGATGATCAAGGCGCGGTGTCCGACCACCCACGTCTCCTTGTCAAGCCGAATCATCCGGGAATATCGCGAGTTCGAGAGAACCAACGTCACCGTGCTGGATGCCTACATCAAGCCCTTGGTCGTGGACTACATCGGATACCTGGAGCGCTTCTTCCATCGACAAGGCTTCCGCGGAGACTTCATGCTGCAGCGCTCCGGCGGTGGCGTTATCCCCGCCTCCTTCGTCTCCGAGAAGCCTGTGGAGACGCTCTTCTCTGGCCCTGCCGGGGGGGTGATGGGAGCCCTGCACCTCGCCTCAAACACGCCGTACAAGAACCTGATCCTCGGGGATGTCGGCGGCACGAGCTTCGATGTCTCGCTGCTTGCGGACGGACGAGAGCAAGTGACCACGGATGCCAAGATCGGGCAGACGCCCCTCATGATTCCCATCCTCGACATTCGCAGCATCGGCGCGGGCGGGGGAAGCGTCGCCTGGTTGGATCAGGCCAACGCGATGCACGTCGGTCCGCGAAGCGCCGGAGCAGATCCTGGCCCTGTCTGCTATGGACGCGGAGGGCTCGAGCCCACGGTGACGGATGCTGCGGTGTACAATAGATACATCTCGGCACAGAACTTCCTCGGGGGGAGGATGCCTCTAGACGTCGAGAAAGCCCGAGAAGCCATCTGGAGACGCGTGGCGGAGCCCCTGGGTCTGTCCGTCGAACAGGCGGCGGACGGCGTCCTGCGAATCATGGTCGACAACATGGTGGGACTCATTCGCGAGATCCTGACCGAGAAAGGAGAGGACGCTCGGCACTACAGCCTGTTGATGTTCGGCGGCGCCGGGCCTCTGTTTGGGTCGTTCCTCATGGACCAATTGGAGATCGCGCGCGTGATCGTTCCCCGAGATCCAGGACACTTCTCCGCGTTCGGAATGATGATCACGGACATCGTCTATGACTATACGCAGACCTTCGTGCGTCTTCTCGAGGATCTCGACGCACAAGAGGTTGAGCGGATGTTCCGAAGCATGGAAGAAGAGGGCCTGGAGAACCTGGAGAAAGAAAGGCTGCCGGACAACGCGAAGAAGCTTCGGCGATCCGTCGACGTCCGATACCTCGGCCTCACTCACGCCCTGAGTATCCCCGTGTCCACCTTCTCCGAAGCGAGCAAGGCGCAAGTAGCGAACGACTTCCACGCGCTCCATGAGCGAATCTACGGGTATCGGCTCGACAACCCCGTTCAGGTCGTCAAGCTAAACGTGAGGGTCATCGGCGCTCTGCGAAAGCCAAAGCTAAGAGGCTTGGACGAGAAGAAGAGCGATTCTGAGGAGGCGTTGAAGGGACAACGCGAGGTCTACTTCACTGGAGGACCCGCCGCGTGCCGCGTATACGAGCGAGGTAGGCTGCGCTGCGGCGACCGAATCGAGGGACCGGCGATCATCGAAGAACCCTCTTCGACGACAGTCCTCGGAAGGGGGCACACCTTGGAGGTGGATCGATGGGGAAACCTGATCATCGAACGGAACTGAACAGGCGGAAGGTGCCGCGGCACACCCCGGACACTGGGGAGGCCCGATGAGTCAAGCAGCGAGTCCCATTGTCGTTGAGATCATCAAGAATAAGCTCATCTCCATCGCCAATGAGATGCTGGCGCGGCTGCAAAGGACCGGATACACGAGCCTTCTCACGGAAGTCAAGGACTCGTCCATCGGCATCTTCAACTCCCAAGCAGAGAGCCTTGCCAATACGCTCGGCATCCCCTCTTTTGGAGGAACGTTGGAGCACTGCATTCGCAAGTCGGTCCAGAAGATCGGGGAAGCGAACCTAAGACCGGGAGACGTCATCATGGTGACCAATCCCTACTGGATCGGCAGCCACAGTCCTGACTCCGGCATCGTCGCGCCGATATTCCATGGTGACGCGCTGATCGGGTACACGGCCCTCAAAGCACACAACATCGACTTGGGCGCCAAAGAGGCAGGCTATCTCGTCGATTCAACAGACATGTACCAGGAGGGCTTGATCCTGCCCGCCGTGAAGGTCTTCTCTCAGGGGGAGTTGGTGCACGACGTGTGGGAGACGATCCTCGCGAATTCGAGGTACCCTGAGCCACTGAGCGTGGATCTCCGCGCTGAAATGGCCGCGCTCGTCTTCGGATGCGAGCGCGTCAGTAAAGTGGTCGAGGAGTACGGCATGAAGACTTACCTCGACGCGACCGCAACCATCCTCGACAACGAGGAAAGGCTGACGAGGGCGGCGGTCGAGCGTTGGCCAAACGGAACCTGGACAGCCGAGGAGCTGTTCGACGACGATGGGTTGGGTGGGGATCCAATCCCAATCAAGGTGGCCATTACCGTAAGCGGCAGCGACGTCGTAGTGGACCTCTCGGGAACGGGACCTCAGGCCAAAGGGCCTGTGAACTCCCCGTACGCTTCCACCTACTCGGCAGTGGTCTTCGCGTTCAAAGCGCTCACCAGACCCCTGTCACCCGTGAATTCGGGAGGCTTTCGCCCGTTGACCGTGACGGCGCCCGAAGGGACCCTCCTCAACCCCCTGCCCCCTGCGCCCACGTTCCTCTACTTCAAATCGGCTTTGCGATTGATGGAACTCATTCCACGGTGCCTGAGGGCCGTTGCGGATGTGAGAGTCCCTGCCTGCTCGGGCGGCGACCTTGGCTTCTCGATCCAGCACGGGTTCGATCCGGAAACGGGCTGGCCCTGGGTAGAAGGGTTCAGCGAGGCGTTGGGCATGGGCGCGGCCGAGGGTATGGACGGAGAAAACGCGCTGATCCACTACAATAACGGCGACAGCGGGAACGTTCCCGTTGAGGTCACGGAAACACGCTCGTCCATCATGACCCAACGCCTCGCCCTCATCCCGGATTCCGGTGGCGCCGGGAAGTGGCGAGGCGGTCTTGGTACTGCGAGAGACCTCGTGGCCACGGCACCCTACACCGCGTGCATCACTTGGCATCGCTATCGAAGCCTTCCGTGGGGCCTGGACGGTGGGAGATCGCCGAAAGAAGGGAACTACTCCTTTGTACAGCACGGTGAAAAGACCGAGCGAGTTCACAGCCGGACGAGCGAACACTTCGGTGCGGGGGATCTGTGTTCCAATCGCACGAATGGCGGGGGAGGGTACGGTGATCCGTTGGAGCGTAACCCTGCGAGCGTCCGCGAGGATGTCCTCGACGGGTACGTCACCGTGGAGGGAGCACGTGTTGACTACGGCGTCGTCATTGACCCGGTGTCGCTTGAGGTCTCCCCAGTCGAGACAGAGAAGCTGAGAAAGGCTCTGCGCCGGGAGCAAGACGAGCCTCGGCGCGCGGCGGAGCCCGACGTCCTCCAGGGTTTGAAGAGACGTCGAGAAAGCGGCCAAGCCGGATGTGATTACCGTGGTGACCGGCCATGACAGAACTGCGAGGACTCAAGATGCAGGAGGACCGCCTCACCGACTGTCACATTCACCTTGATCGCTACCCGCCGGAGGAGAGGGAGGGCGTCCTCGACCGCAGCGCCGAGGCGGGGGTGCGCACCCTCATCACCGTGGGGATGGACGCGGAGTCGTCCGCGGAGGCCGTCGCCCTCGCACAAGCGCACGAGCGACTCTTCGCCGCGGTCGGCATCCACCCCTGGAACGCGGAGAAGGCCCCCGCGGGCTACGTGGAGGCCCTCCGACGCCTCGCGCAAAAGCCACGCGTGGTCGCCCTGGGCGAGGTCGGGCTTGACTTCGTGGACAACGTCTTCACCGGGGTTACCTACCACGATGCCCCCGCTCTTTGCTCCGCGCAGGAGCGCGTCCTCCGCAAGGAGATCGCGCTCGCCTGCGAGCTTGGTCTCCCCCTCATCCTCCACGCCCGCGGGGCGTACCCCGCGCTCCTTGCGGTCCTCCGGGAGGAAAGGGCCCACCGCGCGGGAGGGGTGATCCACAATTTCGACACGGATTCACGGACCGCTCACGCGTTCTTCGACCTTGGCTTCTCTGCTTCCTTCGGC
Source organism: uncultured Thermotogae bacterium (assembly GCA_964355545.1). Lineage (GTDB taxonomy): Bacteria > Bipolaricaulota > Bipolaricaulia > UBA7950 > UBA9294 > JAPLGE01. Next base: position 21,397 of record CAYHEK010000012.1, read on the forward strand.
GGGGCGGTCACCTTTCCCGAGGCGACCGCCCTGCACGCCCTCGTGCGCGACGTTCCCCTTGAGCGAATCCTCCTTGAGACGGACTCCCCCTACATGCCCCTCGACCAAGAGACCGGCGAAAAGAACGAGCCGCGGAACCTCGCGCGAATCGCCCAGAGGCTCGCCGCTCTCAAAGGGATCGACGTTCGAGAGGTCATCGAGGGAAGCTTCGCGAACTTCGCGGCGCTCTTCCGCATCCGGGCCGATGAGTAAGCTCCTCTACCTCTCGCAGGAAGACGTGGCGGCGGTCGGCCTTGGGATCGAGGAGATCCTCTCCCTCCTCGAGGAGGTCTTCCGCGAGAAGGCGGCCGGCCGGACCGAGATGCCGCCCAAGCCCGGGATCCATCCGGAAAAGGGCGCCTTCCTCCACGCCATGCCCGCCTTCATCCCCAAGCTCGGGGCGGCGGGGATGAAGTGGGTGAGCGGCTATCCCGAGAACCGAAAACACGGCCTCCCCTACATCGCCGGCCTCCTCGTCCTGAACGATCCCTCAACCGGCCTCCCCCTTTCCGTGATGGACGCGACCTGGATCACGGCGAAGCGCACGGCCGCCGCCACGGTCCTCGCCGCGCGGTACCTTGCCCGGCCGGACTCGTGCGTCCTTGGGATCCTCGGCTGCGGGGTCCAGGGGCGGAGCCACCTCGAGGCCCTGCGGACCCTCTTCCCGATCGTCGAGGTCCGCGCCTACGACACGGACGCCGAGGCCGCGCGCCGCTTCGCCCGCGAGATGGAGGGGCGCTTCGCGGTCGAGGTCGCCCCGGTGGACGAGCCAAAGAGTGCCGTCCTTGACTGTGACCTCGTCGTCACCGCCGGCCCGATCCTGCGCGTGCCGCACGCGACGATCCAGGCGGGGTGGCTCGAAGAGGGAGCGTTCGCCTCCCTCGTCGACTTCGACTCCTACTGGCACCCCGCGGCCCTCGCCGAGGTCGACAAGTGGTGCACGGACGACAGGGTCCAGCTTGAGCACTACAGGACCTTAGGCTACTTCCAGCACGTGCCGCCCGTGCACGCAGACCTCGGGGAACTCGTCTCCGGAACGAAGCCGGGCCGGGAGTCAGCGGCGGAGCGAACGATGGCCGCAAACCTCGGCCTCGCCCTCGAGGACGTCGCCGTCGGCGCGCAGATCTACCAAAGGGCGCTCAAGAAGAGAATCGGGACGTGGCTTCCCCTCTAGGCGCGCTCCGCGCTCCACCCTAGCTACGAACGACGGGAGGCGGCGGCTTCGTTCGCCTGCGCCGCCAGCGGACAGACCCGCCCCTCGCAGGGTAGGCGGAGGACCGCGGCCGGCCCGACGACCACGCCCTCTCGAGGAACGTCCTCGCGCACCACGGCCCCGGCGCCGATCTTCGCCCCCTCTCCCACGCGTATCGGGCCGAGGAGGATCGCGTGCGCGCCGAGGACCGCGCCGTCCCCGACGGTCGGATGGCGCTTCACGTCGGCAAAACTCACCCCACCGAGGGTGACCCCCTGGTAGACGAGGACGTCGTCTCCCACCTCCGCCGTCTCCCCGATCACAACCCCGCTCCCGTGGTCGATGAACACCCGTCGGCCGATCGCCGCGCCGGGGTGGATCTCGACGCCGGTCGCGGCGCGCGTCAGGTGGGCGAGGAACCGCGCGAGGAGGCGGAGCTCGTGCCGCCAGAGGAAGTGCTCGAACCGGTGGGCCCACAGGGCGTGCAGGCCGGGATAGCACAGGACGACCTCGAGCGAGCTCTTCGCCGCCGGGTCCTTGGCGCGCGCCGTCCGCACGTCCTCCCTCACTCGGTTAAACATGCTCCACCTCCCACAGCGCCGTCGAGAGGTAGCGCTCCCCGCCGTCGGGGAGGATGACGACGATCGTCTTCCCGCGGCTCTCCTTGCGGCCGGCGACCTCGAGGGCCGCCGACATCGCTGCGCCCGAGGAGATCCCGGCGAAGATGCCGTCCTCGCGCGCGAGTCGCCGCGCGGTCGCGATCGCGTCCGCATCGCGGACCGTGATGACCTCGTCGACGAGCTCAAGGTCGAGGACCCGCGGGATGAACCCGGCGCCGATCCCCTGAATCCCGTGCGGCCCCGTCCTCCCCTCCGTGAGGAGGGGCGAGCCGGCCGGCTCCACCCCCACGAGGCGCGCCCCTCCCTTGCGCGACTTGAGGAACCTCCCCACGCCGGTAATCGTCCCGCCCGTCCCGATCCCCGCGACTACGATGTCGACGGCCCCACTCGTGTCCTCCCAGATCTCTCGACCGGTCGTCTCCTCGTGCACGCGCGGGTTCACGGGGTTCTCGAACTGCCCCGGGACGAACGCCCCCGGCGTCTGTGCCGCGAGGCGCTTGGCCTCGGCGACCGCCCCGCTCATCCCAAGCTCGCCCGAGGTGAGGACGACCTGCGCCCCGAGCGCCGCGAGGATCCGCCGCCGCTCGAGGCTCATCGTCTCGGGCATCGTGAGGAGGAGCCGGTAGCCGCGCACCGCGCAGACAAGGGCGAGACCGATCCCCGTGTTTCCCGACGTCGGCTCGATGACGACGCTCCCCGGGCCGAGGAGGCCGCGGTCCTCGGCGTCCTTCACCATGGCCCAGGCGATCCGGTCCTTAACGCTCCCCATCGGGTTCGCCGACTCAAGCTTCGCGAGGATCATCGCCCCACGCCCCTCCGCGAGGCGCCCGATGCGGACGAGGGGCGTCCCGCCGATCAACTCAAGAACGTTCGTGTTAATCGTCATCGCGAACTCCTCTCATGAACGGAAAAAGACAAGCCCCTTCGCCTGAAACGGTGAGGGAACGACCCAAAACCTAGAAAGAGGGGCCGAACGGTCCGCCTAGCCCCGGCACGAGAATCGATCAGAAGGAGAAGGACAACAAAGGCAACCACCTGCTCGTCGATCGGTTCGTTCCTCTGTCACCTTGCTCACCTCCTGATCATGCAGTGGATGCCGCTAGGCTACTCTATTTCCGGCGTCCTGTCAAGGGGCGTTCGCATGCACACGGTCTTCACCGCTCACCCGGCGACTTGCACGCCGACCGATCCCTCGCCACAATGGGGCAAGATCCCGAGAAGATCGGAGGAAGATGCCCGTCCCCAAGGAAGTCCTCGAGCTCATCGCGCGATTCCGCGAGCACCGCGAGGCCTACCGCTCGCCCGGCTACAAGGAGGCCGACCTCCGCGTGGAGTTCCTCGAGCCCTTCTTCAAGGCGATGGGCTGGGACGTCGACAACACGAAGGGCTACGCCGAGGCGTACAAGGAGGTCGTGCACGAGGCGTCCCTCCCCGTCGGCGGGGCGACGAAGGCCCCCGACTACGCCTTCCGCCTCGGCGGCGTCACGAAGTTCTTCGTCGAGGCGAAGAAGCCCTCCGTCGATGTCAAGGGCGACGTCTCCCCGGCCTACCAGCTCCGCCGCTACGCCTGGTCGGCGAAGCTCCCCCTTTCCATCCTCACCGACTTTGAGGAGTTCGCCGTCTACGACTGCACGAAGAAGCCAAGCCCGAGAGACAGCGCCGCCACGGGGCGGATCCTGTATCTCACCTGCGAGGACTACCCCGCGCGCTGGGCGGAAGTCGCCCTTCTCTTCTCACCCGAAGCGATCCAGAAAGGCACCTTCGACCAGTTCGCCGAGTCCGCGAAGCGAAAGAAGGGGACGGCGACCGTGGA
>CAYHEK010000013.1:0-2596 GCA_964355545.1 uncultured Thermotogae bacterium
TTGTCGGCTTGCCCATAGCGCTCCCAGACCTACCAAGAACGTCCCGACGGCGCCAATAGCTTGGAAGATCCCTGTGACTGACACTCCGTTACTCATTGGCGCCGCCAGAAAAGCCACCGGCGTGGACGAGGAGCGGGGAGAGCCAGCGGAAGAAGCCGGTCCACCTCTGATCGCAGGCGCTCGTTCTCTTCCTTCAACACTTCAATCGTTCGATCCTTCTCCAAGAGAAGTTCCCGGAAGAGACCCTCCGCCAGGCCTTCGGCCGGTTTCCCGCACGTTTCCCGCCGTTCTCCCTTGCCGTTTCCGTTGATCTCAATATCGACGCGCCTCACGGCTTCCTCTACGGTCTCTCCCCTTTGCCGGTAGTCTTCCACCGCCCGAAGGATCTCAATAGCCGACCCATCCAGCAAAATCGCGTTGTTCTCCCCTCGCCGAATGTAAGGGGCGAGCACCGGTCGCACCGTGGAGATCCGTCGGTAGACCTGACGAGGAGTTAGCCCGAGCGCAGTCGCCGCTTCCTCAATCCCGATCATCTTACCACCTCTTCTGGTAAAGCACGGTAACCGCGGGAGAAGCTCCGGCAAACGGCGCTGGACATCCAACGACCGGACCTCCGTCACCCGCACTCCCAGCGGCGAGGCGCGCAGATTGACGATGTCTGAAGAAATACCTATAGTAATCTGCATCACAAAGAGAGGGGGGACGAACCGGGATAGCCTAGGAATCAAGACCTAGAAAGAAGAACTCGACGCTGACACGTCGAGTCCGGCCACCGCTATGGGCGGAGTTTCGACCAACTCCACTATACGGTCCAGGAGTCTTTCTGTCAAGAGCAAGCCCCTGGACGCTCGAGGACACGGTCCTCACCGGTTCCATTCGCAGGTTTCGCGATCCTGTCGACCTGACGTGCTCTCGAAGATGCCGCGTTCATGCAACATTTTGTTCGTTCTGTTGCGAGACCCACCCTGCCCACGCCCATCAGCCGTCAACCAGCTTGTCTCCAATTGCTCCCTCTCACTGTTGGATAGAGGTGAGCCGACATGACAACTCTAAATGTTTATCGCCTAGACGTTCTGTGTAAGATGTCGCTCCCGTGCTGACCCACCCCGGGTGAACGGTCCACTCTTTGAGCTGGTCTGACCCGCCGCCGGCAACGCAAGCCAAAGCTCAGGTGCGGGCGGATCAGGCTGTACGCCTGAGAGGACTGGAACTCTGGCTCGCCCGTTGAGTTGAAGACAAGAGAGTGGTTCTGTTCGTTTAGGAGATGAGGGTCCCGATGCGCTTGCCGGCGGCGAGGCCAGCGAGGGCGCCGGGGGCGCCGAGGTCGAAGACGGCGATCGGGAGGTGGTGCTCGCGGCAGATCTCGACTGCCGCTTGGTCCATCACCCCGTAGCGGCCGACGAGGAACTGGTCGTAGGTGAGCTTGGAGAGGAGCTTTGGGGCCTTTCCCGCACGCGGGTCCTCGGTGAAGACGCCGGGGACGTTCGAGCCTTTGGCGAGGAGGTCGGCCCTGATCGAGACGGCGCGGATCGCCGCGGCGGTGTCCGTGGTCACGAGTGGGTTCCCCGTCCCGCCGGCGAAGATCACGATCGCACCGTTCGCAAGGGCCGCCCGCGCCACCCGCGGGGAGACCGGGTCGGTCAGTTCGGTCGAGATCGCCGACTGGACGATCGCCTCGCGGCCCTTCGCCTCGAGCGCGGCGCGCAGGGCGAGGCCGTTCAGGACGGTCGCGAGCATCCCGAGCGTGTCTGCCTCCACACGATCGAGCCAGGGAGCCCGACCGCCGCGAAGGACATTCCCGCCGCCGACCACGATCGCGAGCTCGGTCTGGTCGAGGGAGGCAATCTCACGAGCGATCCGCTCGAGTGGCTCCGGCGAAAGAGGGCCTTCGTCCCCGGCGAGCGCCTCGCCGGACAGCTTCAGGAGGACGCGGCCCGGCGCGGCCATCACGCCCCTTCGCCGACTTCGTAGCGAGAGAACCGCCTAATCTGGACGTTCTCCCCGGTCTTCGTGCGCAGGTCGGCGAGGAGATCCTCCACCGTCACCGTGGGGTCCTTGACGAACGGCTGCTTGAGGAGGCAGGTCTCGGTGAGGAACTTCTTCAGGCGTCCCTCGACGATCTTCTCCACGATCTGGGGCGGCTTCCCCTCCTTCTCGACCTGCTTTCTGTAGATCTCCTTCTCCGCCTCGAGGTCGGAGAGAGGGACGACGTCCGGGGAGAGGTAGCGCGGCTTGGTCGCGGCGACGTGCATGGCAAGGTCGCGCGTGAACTGACGGAAGTCCATGCTGTTCGCGGCGAAGTCGGTGTTGCACAGGACCTCCACGAGCACCCCCACTTTTCCGCTGTGGTGGACGTACGCCTCGACCCGGCCTTCCGTCGCCTCGCGGCCCTTCTGGGCGAGGAGTTCCTTTCCCTCCTCGCGCAGGATCTTCTTCGCCCTCTCCAGGTCCCCCTCGGCTTTGAGGAGAGCGCGCTTGCAGTCCATGATCCCGACGCCGGTCTCCTCGCGCAGCCTCTTCACGTCGTCGCTTTTTATCCCCATCGTCGTTCAGTTCCCTTCGCCCTCGAGCCCAGGCTCGGTCACGTCGACTGCGA
>CAYHEK010000013.1:2696-24878 GCA_964355545.1 uncultured Thermotogae bacterium
CCTCGGCCGGGGCCGCCTCGGCTTCGTCCTGCCGCCCTTCGCGGCCCTCGAGAACGGCGTCGGCGATGCGCGAGGTGATCAGCTTCGTCGCCTTGATCGCATCGTCGTTCCCGGGGATGGGGAAGTCGATCGGATCGGGGTCGCAGTTCGTGTCCACGATCGCCACGACGGGGATCTTCACGATGTTCGCCTCGTGGACGGCGTTTGACTCGATGTCGGGGTCAATGACGAAGACAAGGTCGGGAACCCGGTTGAGGTGCCGGATCCCCTCGAGGTTGCGCTCGAGCTTCCCAAGCTCCCGCCGCAGTTGGTTCGCTTCCTTGTGGGGAATCCGCTCGAGCGAGCCGTCCTCGACCATGCGCTCGAGTTCCTTCATCCGGTCGATGCTCCGCTTGATCGTATCGAAGTTGGTCAGGGTCCCGCCGAGCCAGCGGCGATTCACGTAGTGGGCCCCGCACCGCTTCGCCTCGTCGGAGATCGTGGCTTGCACCTGCTTCTTCGTCCCGAGGAACAGGATCTCCTTCCCCTGGGCCGTGCTGTCGCGCACGAAGAAGTAGGCCTTCTTGAACATCTCCACGGTCTGCTCGAGGTCGATGATGTGAATCCCCTTGCGCTCCGTGAAGATGTAGCGGGCCATCTTGGGGTTCCACTTCCGCGTCCGGTGACCGAAATGAACTCCGGTCTCCAAGAGTTCCTTCATCGTCAGGACTTCCACATCCTCCTCCCGAGAATCCGCGCTTTGGATTGGAAGAGTATAGCGAACCGAGAAGGCCCCTTCAACGCGCGGCCGAGCAGCGAAACTGCACATCCAAAGAGAGGTGAACTCGCTTGCCCCCCCCTCGAGGAGCCACTATACTGGCAGGCGGAGGTGCCGTGAGATGGTCGAGAGAGAATCTCTTCCCACCGAGAGCGCCCAGTTGCGCGACCTCCCCAAGAACATCGAGGCGGAGCAGGTCGTCATCGGATCGGCCCTCCTCGAGCCGGAAGGGACCGTCCCCATCCTGCTCGAGAAGCTCCGGCCGGAGCACTTCTACCGCCGCACTCACCGCGTGATCTTCCGTACGATCCGAGATCTCTTCGAGCGAGGGGAGCCAGCGGACATCGTAGCCGTGGCGAACCGCCTCGAGGAGAAGGAGGAGATCGAGAACGCTGGGGGGCGGATGTACTTAAACGAGCTCCTCGACCGGGTCACGACGACGGCGAGCCTCGAGTACTACGCGGAGATCGTCCGCAAGAAGGCCGCCCTGCGCTCCCTGATCGAGGCGGGGGGGCGGATCGCCGAGCTCGGCTACGACGAGGCGCGCGACACGGAGGAGATCCTCGACCAGGCCGAATCGATCGTCTTCGACATCTCCCGCCGCGACGGGGCCGGGACCTCCTACTACCTCCTCAACCAGTTCCTCTATGACCACATCGATCGATTGGAGGAACTCCACCGCGACCCCGATCGGCACGCGGTCACCGGACTCTCCTCGGGATTTCCCAGGTTCGACGAGATGACGTCGGGCCTGCAGCGCTCGGACCTCATCGTCCTCGCCGGCCGTCCCGGAACGGGAAAGACGAGCTTCGCCCTCTCCCTCGCGCGGAACGTGGCGATCCGCGAGAAGGCGGCAGTAGGGATCTTCTCCTTGGAGATGGCGAAGGAGCAGGTCCTCGAGCGTCTCCTGTGTGGGGAGGCCCAGGTGAGCCTGCACCGGCTGCGCGGGGGGTACGTTCCCCCGGCCAAGTGGCGCGACATCGCCAACGCGGCGAGCCGATTCCAGAAGGCGACGATCCTCGTCGACGACACGCCGGGCGCCTCGATCCTGGAGATCAAGACAAAGGCGCGGCGCATGGCGGCCCAGCACGGCTTGGACATGCTGATCGTCGACTACCTCCAGCTCGTCGAGGGCGCGATCAGGACCGACGTGCGGGAACAGGAGATCGCGTACATCTCCCGCTCCCTGAAGAAAATCGCCCGCGAACTCAATATCCCCGTGATCGCGGTCTCGCAACTCAACCGCGCCGTAGAGCGCCGCGAGGAGAAGTACCCGCGGCTCGCCGACCTGCGCGAAAGCGGGGCGATCGAGCAGGACGCGGACGTCGTCGCCTTCATCTACCGCGAGGACTACTACCGGCCGCCTGAGGAGGAGCCGGCAGAGGCCGGCCAGGGAGCGGTGAGCGAGACCGAGATCATCATCGCCAAGCAGCGAAACGGCCCCCTGGGAAAGTTCCTCCTCTCCTTTCATAAGGCCTACGCGAGCTTCTATCCGCTGGCGCGGGAGGAGGGGCCGCCGTTCTAGGCCCACCTCCTGTCCTTTGGTGGGGCAGCCGGGACCTCGTATAATCCGCGCCGAGTCGTCGATCCGGACCGAGCTTCAAGGAGGGAACATGGCGTATCCGACGCAACTTCGCTACACCAAGGAGCACGAGTGGGTCGATCTGGAGGGGAAGCGCGCGAAAGTGGGGATCACCGACCACGCCCAGAGCGAGCTGGGTGACATTGTCTTCGTCGAGCTCCCCTCCCTGGGGAAGGTGGTGAAGAAGGGGGAGGGCCTCGCCACGGTCGAGTCCGTCAAGGCGGTGAGTGACATCTACGCGCCCGTAAGCGGGAAGGTGATCGAGGTGAATAGTCCGCTTGATTCCTCCCCGGAGACGATAAACCAGGACCCGCACGGCGCGGGGTGGCTCGTCGTCCTCGAGGTCACCGACCCCTCGCAGGCGAAGGACCTCCTCGACGCCAGTGCCTACGAGCGCTACCTCGCCGAGGGCTGAGCGAGCGATGCGCTACATCCCCCACACGGAGGCCGATCGCCGGGCGATGCTCCGCACGATCGGCGTCTCCTCCGTCGAGGACCTCTTCGCCGACATCCCCCAGGCGGTCAAGGACCGGTTCCGGCCGCTTGGGCTCCCTGCCCGGAGCGAGATGGAAGTCTCCTTTCTTCTCGCAGAGCTTGCCTCCTTGAACGGCGACCCCTCCGGAGCCGTCTCCTTCCTGGGAGGGGGCATCTACGATCACTACATCCCAAGCGTCGTCTCCCACATCACCTCGCGCTCGGAGTTCTACACGGCCTACACGCCCTACCAGCCGGAGGTGAGCCAGGGGACCCTCGCGGCGATGTTCGAGTTCCAGACGCTCGTCTGCGAGCTCGTGGGGATGGAGGTGGCGAACGCCTCGCTCTACGACGGGGCGACCTCTGTCGCGGAAGCGGCGCTGATGGCGGCACGCACGGTCGGCGAGCGGCGGATCGCCGTGGCGCGCTCGCTCTTTTCCCACTTCCGCCGCGTCCTCGACACGTACTCTCAGGCGGCGGGAATCGAGGTCGTCGAGGTCCCGTACACGGTGGCGGGGCGCTTGGACCGCGCGGCGATCCCGGAGGGGCTCGCCGGCTTGATCGTCCAGAGCCCAAACGCCTTCGGGGTGATTGAGGAACTCGAGGGGCTGAAGGACAGGCTCGGAGAGGCGTTCCTGATCGTCGCCTGTCACCCTTTATCCCTTGGGATCCTCGCTCCTCCGGGGGAGTTCGCGGCGGACGTCGTCGTCGCCGAGGGGCAACCCCTCGGCCTCTCCCCCTCGTTCGGCGGGCCGCTCCTTGGCCTCTTTGCGACCCGCGAGCGCTACGTGCGCCAGATGCCAGGCCGGATCGCTGGCCAGACGGTCGATGCCGAGGGGAAGCCGGGCTACACCCTGGCCGTTCAGACGCGCGAGCAGCACATTCGCAGGGAGCGGGCGACCTCGAACATCTGCACGAACTCCGCCCTCTGTGCCCTCGCGGCGGCCGTCTATCTCGTGACCGTGGGGGCGGAGGGCCTGGCCGAAGTCGCCCGGCTCAACCTGGAGAAGGCGCACTACCTGGCGGAGCGGCTCACGCACCTTCCCGGATACGGCCTCGCGTTCGACGCGCCGTTCTTCAACGAGTTCGTCCTCCGCGTTCCCTCTGATCCGGAAAGGATCCGCTCTCGGCTCGCCGAGGGGGGGATTCTCGTCGAGGATCCGCGCCCTCTCGCCCGCTTCGGTCTCCCGCGCGCCCTGCGCCTCGCCGTCACCGAGAGGCGGACGAAGGAGGAGCTCGACCGGCTGGCGAGTCTCCTTGAGAGGACGCGATGAGCACGATCTTCGACCGGGAACGGACCGAGCGGGTCGGCGGACTCTTCCCCGATCTCGACGTTCCCAAGCGGGGAGTCGAACGCCTTCTCCCCTCCTCGCTTCTCCGCCGGCGCGCCCCGCGGATCCCCAACGTAAGTGAGCCCGAGGTCGTGCGGCACTATACCCACCTCTCGCGGCAAAACTACGGGGTGGACACCGGCTTCTACCCCTTGGGAAGCTGCACCATGAAGTACAACCCGAAGATCAACGAGGACCTCGCCCGTCTTCCCGCCTTCCTTGAAGCTCATCCCCTCGCCGACGAGGACCGGGTGCAGGGGGCGCTCCGGCTCCTCTACGAGATGGGGCGGTACCTCGCTGGGATCGCCGGTCTCGCCGAGGTGACCCTGCAGCCGGCCGCCGGCGCGCACGGCGAGGTGACGGCGATGTTCCTCGTGAAGCGCTACTTCGCCGAGCGCAAGGAGCCGAAGCGCACGCGCATCCTCCTCCCCGACTCCGCCCACGGGACGAACCCCGCCTCGGCGGCGATCGCCGGGTTCTCCGTCGCGGCGCTCCCCTCAGGAAAGGACGGCCTCGTGGACCTCGACGCCCTGGACCAGGCGCTCGACGAGAGCGTGGCCGCGATCATGCTCACCGTCCCCAATACCCTGGGGCTCTTCGAGAGCCGGATCCTCGAGGTGACGGAGAGGGTCCACGAGGCAGGAGGGCTCTCGTACTTCGACGGAGCGAACCTGAACGCCTTTCTCGGGCGAGCGAGGCCGGGAGACATGGGCGCGGACCTCTTCCACTTCAACCTGCACAAGACCTTCTCCACCCCACACGGAGGCGGAGGACCGGGGTCCGGCCCGCTCGCGGTCTCAGAATCGCTCGCCCCACTCCTCCCCGTGCCGCGGGTCGTGAAGGCCGACCGAGGGTATCGCCTCGACTGGGACCTCCCCCGCTCGATCGGCTCGGTCCACTCCTTCTTGGGGAACTTCTCCGTCGTCCTCAAGGCCTACGCCTACCTCCTCCTCCTCGGGGATGAGGGGCTGCGCGATGTGAGTGAGAACGCCGTACTGAACGCGAATTACCTCCAGGAGCGCCTCAAGGGAACCTACCGGCTCCCCTACGATCGGCCCTGCAAGCACGAGTTCGTCCTCTCCGGTGGCGGTCTCGGGGAGGGAGTGAGCACGCTCGACATCGCCAAACGCCTGATCGATTACGAGTTCCATCCCCCCACGATCTACTTCCCCCTCATCGTTCGCGAGGCTCTGATGATCGAGCCGACCGAGTGTGAGACCAAGGAGACCCTCGATCGATTCGTCGAGGCGATGGAACGAATCGCGACAGAGGCACGAGAGGATCCCTCGCTCCTCCACGAGGCGCCCCACCGCGCCCCGGTGCGGCGTCTGGACCAAACCCGCGCCGCTCGCAACCCGGTCCTGAGGCACCCGTTCGAGGGATCCGCTGGAGCAAGTTCGCGTTCCTAGCGGTGCCGCTCGATCGCCTCGAGGATCGCCTTACAGGCCTGCTCGCACAGGGCGAGCTCCTCTGCCTCCACCATCACCCGGACGAGCGGCTGCGTCCCGGAGGCCCGCACGAGGACCCTTCCCCTCGTCCCCAGCCGGGAGCGCTCCACCTCGATCGCCGCGCGGAGAGAGGGGGACTCCAGGAGCCTCTCCGGGTCCTCTATTTCCACGTTCTCGAGAACTTGAGGGTGGAGGGGGATCTCGGCGGCAAGGTCCACGAGGCCGACGCCTCGCTCGTGCGCGATCTCGAGGAGCTTCACCGCGGTGAGGATCCCGTCCCCCGTCGCGCTGTGGTCGGCGAAGATGATGTGGCCGGACTGCTCTCCTCCGATCTTCGCCAGGTGGGCACGCATCGCCTGGGCCACGTTCCGGTCGCCGACTGGAGTGCGCAAAAGGCCGATCCCTTCTCGAGCCAACATCCGCTCCAAACCGAGGTTCGTCATCACCGTGGCCACGACGAGCGGTGGGTCGAGGACGCCCTTCTTCGCAAGGTGGAGGGCGATGATCCCCATCATCCGGTCCCCGTCGATCACCTCGCCGGTCGAGGAGACGAGGAGGACGCGGTCGCCGTCCCCGTCGAAGGCGATCCCCAGGTCGGCGCGATGCTCGCGGACCGCCCGCACGAGGGGGTCAAGGTGGGTCGAACCGCACCCTTGGTTGATCCGCTCGCCCTCCGGCGCGGTGTGGAGCTCGATCACCTCGGCACTGAAGTGGCGCAGGACGCGTGGGGCGATGGCGCCGGTCGCGCCGTAGGCGCAGTCGACGACGATCGTGTAGCTCGAAAGGTCAATCTCTTCGCTTTCGATCGCCCCGGTGAGGAAGGCGGCGTAGTGGGTCGCCGCCGCGTCCAGGGCCTTGATCCTTCCCACCGCAACCGGAGGCCCGACCTCCCTCCCCAGCGCCGTCTCGATCGCCGCCTCTTCCTCCACGGAGAGCTTCATCCCGCGGCGGTCGAAGAACTTGATCCCGTTGTCCTCAGGCGGATTGTGCGAGGCCGAGATCACCCCTCCCAGGTCCGCGCGCTCGTCCTTGATCAGGAAGGAGATGGCGGGGGTGGGGATGATCCCGGCGAGGAGGACGTCGACTCCGCACGCGGCAAAGCCCGCGGCGAGCGCCCCTTCAAGCATCGGGCCGCTTACGCGCGTGTCCCGGCCGATGATCACCCGTCCGCCTCGGGGGACAAGAGCCCCCGCCGCGGCGCGGCCGATCGCCAGGGCCAACTCGGGGCTGAGGTCCTCGTTTGCCTTCCCCCGCACCCCGTCCGTCCCAAAGAGGGGGCTCACTGTGGCGACCACCCGCCTCCCAGGGTGAAGAGGGGCGGCCCAAAGGCGATCGGATAGAGGACCTCCGCGGCGACCGCCGTCCGCGCCCCTGCGAACGGGGAGAGGGCGCACGTAACCCCGCCGCCGAAGCACGGGGAAGGAAGAGGCGCCTCAAGGTCGAAGTACGAAAGACCAAGCGAGATCCGCACCGCAGGTTCGGTCGACCCTCCCCTCTCCCCCAGGACATAGTCGACGCTCCCCACGATCAGGGTCCTCCCGTCGGAGGCGACGAGGAGGGAGGCGAGCCCCCAGCCGAACGAGAGCCTCGTCCCGACCTCGATCCCCACAAGCCAAGGGAGGTGCCCGAAAGGGAGGCCGATCCGCAGGCCGACGTACTCGATCCCTGTCCCCAATGAGAGAGGGGCGAGCACGAGAAACGCGACCACAGCAAGGATCACCGAGCGCGAACGCGGAAGCATCCAAGCGAGTCTAGCCGATCGCGCGTCGGTCTGCCAAGTCAGGGATTGAGCCGGCGCACGATGTCGCCGACCAGGGCGTCGAAGATCGTCGTCCTCACGCCGTACGAGGCGCGGTCGCGCACCTCGACGATGACGATCTCTCCCTTCACTCCGAGGACGTCGTAGGTGAGGATCTCTCCGGTCGTGGGATCCCGAATGACGTTCGCCGTCGCGAGGACCTGGAAGAAGTCCCTCAGGCTCACCCCGTTCGCCGCTCCGATGTTGATCGCGACGCGGCCATCCGGAAGGACGTCGGCGACCTCCCCTTCGCTTTGCTGCGGGGCGGCGCGCCCCTCCTCCCGCAGGGATTCTCGCGCCGCGAGGACGGCCGGCGCGACCTCCTCCATTCCCTGAATCAGCCTCACCACAAGCTGGTTAAGCGCCTGGCTCGTCGCCTCGCCGGCGACGCTCGTCGCAAACTCGGCGCTCCCCACCGTAACCTGGGGAAAGGGAATGACGGGGCTTATCCCCGGCTTGATCTGGAAGCTCGTCGCGGCGACGTAGGTCGTCCCGTCCCACAGTTTCGCCGTGTATGTTCCCGGGCCCATCTGAGCGCCGAACGTGTCCCGCCCGTCCCACAGCCACTCCCCGCACCCTCCCGAGGGGACGAACTGCAAGTTGAGGACACGAACGAAGGCGCCGCCGCCCGTATCGATCTCCACGGAGTACCACGTCGCAAGGCCGGGGTTCCGGTACCCGATCCGGACAGCCTCACCCGGTGAGTACAACGATTTGTCCGTGAGGAGCCCGCCCGCGCAGACGGCCGTAGGTACAGGCTGCAGGAACTGGAAGAGCTGTCCGAAGTCAAACCGCGCAGGACCCGCCCCCTCCGCCTCGCCTTCCGCGCTCACCGCTTTCAGGATCTGCGACGTGTAGACGTTCACAAGGCGAGCAGTCACCTCCACGCGAGCCGTGACGCTAGTAAAGCTCGCGAATCCGAGGCTGAGCGAGCTCTGCTGGACCGCCGCTTTCGTGACCGAACCGACGATCAAGAGATCGGCCCCCAGGATCTGGCCCGCGGTGGCAAGGTTCTCGGTGAGAGAGGGGTTGAGGCCTCGTTCCTGCATCACGGCCTCGAACTCGCTCCGCTCCAGAACGCGCACGCCGCTCGTCACGAGGCGCTGGATTAGCTCGTCGGCGACCCCTTCGCCCACGTTGATGAACCCCGATCCGCTCCGGTCCTCGAACCGCGCCACGGCCACCTTCAGCTCGGAGAGATAGGACGCGGACCCCTGGCCGACCGGGACGACCACCGTCGCCACGAGCGCATTGTTCGTCTCATTCCCTTCGTCGATCCGGTCGGACGGCTGATCGGCCTCCACCGAGATCGTGTGCGCCCCCGGCTCCGCCTGCCAGCGCACCGTCACGCTCTGTGAGCGACCGGCGTCGAGAGAAGGGAGCGTGGGAGACCCAAGGACCGCTCCGTCAAGCGCGAAACGGACCTGGAACGCCTCTTCGACACCGCTTGTCCCTACGTTTCGGACGGTTGCCTCAAGGATCACGCTCTCCCCGGCCACGGGGTTCACCGGCTCAAGCGAGAGCGAAGTGACAACGAGGTCCGGCCTCGAGAAGACAGCTCCACAGGCGAGCAAAACGATCACCAGACTCACGAACGGCACAGAGCGCTTCACCATCTCCTCCTTCGCCCCCTTTGCGGCACCGCCTCCTTATGTACACGGAACCCGCGAGCAGGTTTCACTCCCCTCGCCCTCAGATCTCGCTCCAGTCCTTTCCACTGCGGATCTTGACCTCAACGGGGGCGCGTAGCTCCATCACGTGCTCCATCCTCTCCTTGATCTCCACCATCGCCTGCGGGACATCCTCCTCCTTGGCCTCGAAGACGAGCTCGTCGTGGATCTGGAGGAGCATCTTCGCCTTGAGGCCACCCTGTTCGATCGAGCGGTCGATCTGGAGCATGGCGAGCTTGATGAGATCCGCCGCGCTTCCCTGGATTGGCGTGTTCACCGCGTTTCGCTGGTCGAAGTTCTTCCGCGCGGCCTCCTTCGACGTTAAGTGCCGAAGCGGCCGGCGCCGGCCGAGGAGCGTCTCGGCGTAGCCTCGCTCGGTGGCCAGCGCGATCATCCGGTCGATGTACTCCTTCGCCTTCGGGTAGGCGGCAAAGAAGCGGTCGATGTAGGCCCGCGCCTCCTGTTGCGGGATCCCCAGTTCCCGCGCCAATCCGTACGGGCTGATCCCGTAGATGATTCCAAAGTTGATCCGTTTTGCCACGTCCCGCAGGCGAGGGGAGACCCCCTCCTCCGGGACGGCGAAGATCCGGCTCGCCGTGAGGCGGTGCAGGTCCTGCCCCCGTTCGAACGTCGCGATGAGGACCTCGTCCTGCGAGAGGTGGGCCAAGAGGCGAAGCTCAATCTGCGAGTAGTCGGCTCCAATGAGGAGCGAGCCGGGTGGAGCGACGAAGGCGCGCCGGATCTTCTCCCCGATCTCGGTGCGGATGGGAATGTTCTGGAGGTTAGGATCGGAGGAGGAGAGGCGCCCCGTGGCGGTCGAGGTCTGATGAAACGACGTGTGGATCCGGCCAGTCTCGGGGTGGACCGCCTCCGGCAGTCGCTCGATGTACGTGTTCAGGAGCTTCTCGAGCTCGCGATAGGCGGCGAGCTTCCCTGGGAGTGGGTGCTTCTCCGCAAGCTTCGCGAGGACGTGGGCGCTCGTCGAGGGCCCCGTCTTCGTCCGCTCGATCACCGGGAGGCGGAGGCGCTCAAACAGGATCTGTGCGACCTGCTTGGGAGAGCTTGGGTTGAACCGCTCCCCCGCGATCTCGTAGAGGTCCTCCTCCAGGATTCGCAGTCTTTTGCGGATCTCCTCTCCCTGCGCGGCGAGGATCCCTTGGTCGAGGAGGATCCCGTTTTGCTCCATCCTCGCAAGGACCGCCACGAGGGGGACCTCGACCTCGCGGAAGATCCGCGTCGCTCCGACCTCCTCCAGGGCCGCCTCGAGCGGCCCCTTGAGGCGCAGGACGACCTCGGCGTCCGCGGCCGCGTAGGGCGTCGCCTGGTCGAGAGGAGCGGCCGCGATGCGCCCTTCTTTCCCAAAAAGCTCGCTATAGGAGAGCATCGGCTGGTTGAGATAGAAGCGAGCGATCTCCTCCAGGTTGTGGCGGGGCTCCTCCGGACGGGCAAGGTGGGAGGCGATCATCGTGTCGAACGCGATCCCGCGCGGGTGAAGACCGTAGCGCTCGAGGACGACAAGCTCATACTTCAGGTTCTGCCCAACGATGCGCGGAGTTTCCCCTTCGATCAGGGGGCGGAGGGCGCCGAGGACGTGGGAGAGCGAAAGCTGCTTCGGGGCCCCGAGGTAGTCGTGGCCGACGGGGATGTAGTAACCCTCGTACGGCCGCAGGGAGACCGCGATCCCGACGATCTTTGCTCGCATCGAGTCGCGGCTCGTCGTCTCAAGGTCGAGCGAGAACTCCTCCTCGGCGGCGATCCTCCCCACGAGCTCGTCAAGCTCGCGCTCGTCTAGGATCGTTCGGTAGTCCGCCTTCCTTTCCGCCGCCTTCTTCTGCGTCCGGAGGGGAGCGGCCTCGAGGCCAAGCTCTGCGAGGACCGATTGAAACTCAAGTTCGCGCAGAAGCTCCCCGAGCCCCTCGACGTCGACCTCCTCGAGGCGACAGTCGACGAGGACGTCCCCCACCGGAAGGTCCTCCTTCAGCACGATCAGCCGGCGGGCGAGGAGGGCGTCCGCGGCGTGCTCCTTCAGGTTCTCCCGCACGCGGGCGTTCCTCACCTCGTCGGATCTCTCCAGGACCGCGTCCAGGGATCCAAACTGAGAAAGGAGCGCGGAGGCCGTCTTCTCCCCGACCGCGGGGACTCCGGGGACGTTGTCCGACGAATCCCCCGTGAGGGAGAGGAAATCAACGATCCTCTCCGGCGGCGCGCCAAATCGCTCCTTCACCTTCTCCGCGTCCAGGAGGTCGATCCCCCCCTCCGGCCCCCGTCCGGAGGGCTTGAGGAGGAGGATCCTCTCCCCCACGAGCTGCGCCAGGTCCTTATCCGAGGTCGCGATGTAGGTCACAAGCCCCTTCTCCGCGGCGCGACACGCAAGGCTCGCCAAAAGGTCGTCCGCCTCCACCCCCTCCACCGCCACGACGTTCACCCCGAGGCGGCGCAGGAGCTCTTGGATGACAGGGAGTTGAGCGGCAAGGTCGGACGGGATTGCCTTGCGCGTCGCCTTGTACGCGGGGTAAAGCTCGTGGCGGAAGGTCTTCCCCCCCGCGTCGAAGACGACCGCGCCGTAGGTGGATGGGAATGAACGCAGGATCCGAACGAGGATCCGCCAGAACCCGTAGATCGCGTTGACGGGCCGGCCGTCGCGCGTGGAGAGCTCGGGGATGGCGTAGAAGGAGCGATAGGCAAGGGAGTGGCCGTCGAAGAGGAGGAGTCGCGTCGGATCGGGCTCCCCTTCCAGTTTGAGGAGTTCCCTATAGGTGACCACGTGTCTCCCCATCCAGGCTCTCCAGGTCGAACAGGCAGCACAAGGCAAGGGCGAGCGCGTCCGCGACATCGTCCGGACGAGGAGTCTCGGCGAGATGCAGGAGCTCTTTCACCATCGCCTGAACCTGCTCCTTCGTCGCCCGGCCGTAGCCGGTGATCCTCTTCTTTACCTCAAGCGGACTGTACGCGCGCACCGGAAGGCCGGCCGCCGCCACGAGGAGGGCCCCCCGCGTCTCGGCAGTGCGCATCGCGGTGCGGGCGTTCGTCGCCAGGTACACCTCCTCGATGGCCACCCCCACCGGGCGGTAGGCCTCAATCAGCGCGCGCGCCTCGTCGTGAATCTCCCGCAGGCGCGCCGCCCGCGGGCTCGTCGGAAGAGTCTCGATGACCCCTCCGGCGAGGACCTCGCAACGGCGGCCCCGTGACCGCACCACGCCGTAGCCAGTCGTGGCCAGGCCGGGATCGAGTCCGAGCGCCACCGCTTCCCCTCTCATGATGGGAGAAAGTCCCCCAGCCGCCGCCTCTCCTCGCGAGAACCGCGGCAGGTGTGGTTGGGATCCTCGTTCAAGTCCACTCCGCACACAGGGCAGAGGCCACGACACCCGGGCTGACAGAGGGGGTGTGGGTCGAGCGAAGCGAGGACGACCGCGAGGACTTGCGGAACGAGATCGACGGAAGAACTCTCAGCGAGGATCTCGAACTCGAAGGATTCCGCCCGGTCGATCCCCACTCGGATCGGCGAAAGACAGCGACCACACGGCCGCTCAACCTCGGCCTGGATCCGCGCCTGGACGTACAGAGTGCCCAGCTGGGCGAACGCCTCTCCCGCAACGTGGATTCCGCCGCAAAAGCACACCCCCGCGGGGAGGGGTTCCCCGCCCTCGACCGACAAAGACACGTCGAGCGGAAACCTCTTCCCCGGGTTCTCGAGGAAACGGGTTACGTCAAGCCGCATCTCTTCGCAGACGGCGCGCGACGTCGGCCGTCCGTCGTCCCTCCTTGACGTCGTGGACGCGGATCGCGTCCGCGCCATAGGCCACCGCCACCGCGTTCGCGGCGATCGTCCCTTCCAGCCGCTCCTCCGGGGCGAGGTCGAGGATCTCACCGAGGAACCTCTTGCGCGACACCCCGACGAGGAGCGGCGCACCGAGTGTCGTGAAGCGCGAGAGGTTCCGCAGGATCTCGAGGTTGTGCTCGAGACGCTTCCCGAACCCGATCCCCGGGTCGACGAAGATCCGCTCCCGCGCGATCCCGGAGCGGACCGCAAACTCGATCCGCTCGGCGAGAAAGTCTCGGATCTCCCCCACCGGGTCGGTGTAGCTCGGGGAGAGCTGCATGGTCCTGGGCTCGCCCTGCATGTGCATCAGGATGACGAACGAACCGCTCGCCGCCACGACCTGGGCGAGAGCGGGGTCAAACCGCAACGCGCTTATGTCATTCACGATCGAGGCCCCGCGGGCGATCGCCTCCCGCGCCACCGCAGCCTTCGTCGTGTCCACAGAGAGAGGGATCTCGGAGCGCTTACGGATCCCCTCGATCACCGGCACCACCCGCTCGAGCTCCTCCTCCAGGGAAACCGGCGTCGCGCCTGGCCGACTCGACTCCCCTCCGACATCGATGACGTCTGCGCCTTCTTCGACCATCTCGAGGCCGCCCTCGACCGCGGAAGCCGCGGAGGCGTGCTTCCCGCCATCGTAGAACGAGTCCAAAGTGACGTTGAGGGCCCCCATCACGAGGACCCGATCTCGCCTCCTCACCCACTCAAGCAACTGCTCCATCGGCCAGGACGCAAGTATACCACAGGGCAAAGAGCGGTGAAGCGTTTGACGCCGCACCAGGTGGCCACTACAATCCCCCTGTCTAAAGAGGGGTGATGAAGATCGTTAAGGTCCTTCTGAGAAAGACGATTGATTCCCTGGGGCGGGGCGGCGAGGTGGTCGACGTCGCCGAGGGGTATGCGCGGAACTACCTCTTCCCGCGTAAACTGGCCACGGAACCAACGCCGCACAACATCGCCCAGTACACCAAACGCACGGCGACGCAGGAAGCGGAGGTTGAGGAGCGTCGAGCGAAGGCGATCGCGCTGCGCGACCGGCTCGCGGATCGAACGCTCGTCTTCGTCCGCAAAGCCCACGATGACAACCGGCTGTACGGCTCCGTCCGGCCGGAGGAGATCCTCTCTCGCGTCGAGGAGGAGCTGGGCACTGCGATCGAGTCCGCGCGGGTCGAACTAGAACGCCCCATCGAGACCCTCGGCCCGCACGCCGTGACCATCACCCTGTACAAGGACATCGCGGTCGAGGTCCGTGTGCGCGTCGATAAGGAGGGTTACGAGGAGGCCTAACCCACGATGAAGGGCGGGTGGTGGGGAGGGGTGATTGGGGCCTGCCTCGTCGCCGTCGCGTCCGTTGCGAGCGGAGGCCAGGTTTCTCTTTTCGTCGACGGCGAGGCGGTCCTCCTCGCCCATCCGACCCTGTGGAAGGACGGCCAACTCCTTGTCCCCCTCTGTGAGTTTGGCCTGTGGCTCGGCGCGGAGATAGCGACCGTCCCCGAGGAGGGATCGATCGGCGTCCGCTGGGCCACGGGAAGGGAATCCTTCTCTTTGGACCACTTCCCGGTTTACGGTGGGCTCACCTACGCCCGGCTCGACGAGTTGGTGAAACTCGTCGGGGCCGAGATTCACACGCTCGGCGACGCGATCTACGTCGAGGCGAGGCCCGTGCTTCTCACGTCGTTCGAGGCGAGCGCAGACCGGGTCAGCGTGCGTTTCGACGCGTTCGTGCCCTACGAGGCGATCGAAACCGGCCCAGGGGTGATTCGCCTTCGTTTCTACCGCTCGTCCCTTGCCACCCCCGGTGGCAAGAGGGACTTCTCGGACGGCCCGATCGCGTCGGCCGAACTCTCCGCGCCGACCCGAAGGACCGTTGACCTCTCGGTCTCGTTCACCCCGGAGTCCCTTCCCGAGACCAAGCGTTTCGAGGTGCCGGGCTTCTACTCCGTCTCCCTCTCCTTCGACCAGCGACCACTGACCGAGAGAGAGGAGGAGATCCTCCCTGGCGTCACCTACCACGAGATCAAGACCGACCTCGGCAAGGGGTCGGTGAGGGTCAAGTACCTCTACATCGAGGACTGGCGCGCGCGCTACCGGCTCACCCCCGCGATCCCCGCGGACGGGATCGGCCGACTCGCCTCCCTCAAGAAGATGGCGCAAGAACACGGGGCGGTCGCGGGGATCAACGCCAACTTCTTCGACCCGACGACCAATAAACCGATCGGCCTTCTCATCCTCGATGGGGAGGTCTTGAGCTCAAACTACGAGCGCCGAGCGGCCCTGGGGATCGACCTCTTCGGCCGACTCGACTTCTTCCGTCCCACGGTCTCTCTCTATCTCCGCACGGACGAGGAGAAGGTCTCAATCGACGACGTGAACCGGCCGATCAAAGCAAACGAACTCGTCGCCTATAGCGCAGGGTACGCGGGGGCGATCGCCAAGAGCAGCGCCGCTCCCTTTCGCGTGATCAAGGTCCGCTCCAACCGTGTCACCGCCGTTCTCGACGGTCTGTACGTCGCCGAGGATCGCTCAGCAACCCTCCTTGTGGCGAGCGGAGCGGCCCGCTCGCGCCTTTCCGGGTTGAGGGTTGGGGACGCGGTGAACCTTGAGTACACGCTCGACGAAGGGGACCTCCTCATCACCGATGTGACAAGCGCCGGGCCGCTCCTCATTCGTGGCGGGGAGGACGTCCTCGACCCGGCGGGGGAGGGATTCCGCGTCGACTCCTACCTCGTCCAGGGGCTCGCCGCGCGCAGCGTCCTCGCCACGGACTGGTACGGCGGGCTCATCCTCCTCGCGGTAGTGGATAGCCAGGGAAGCGTCGGCGCGGACTTCGCGGATCTCGTGACCCTTCTCCACGGTCTTCCTACGAAGGTACGGGACGCGATCGCCTTCGACGGCGGTCACTCAAGCTCGCTCGTGTTCAAAGACGGGACGACCTATCGGCAGGTGTCGAGCGGGGGAGACGTCGCGGTCGGGCTCCTCCTTGTTCCGGCCGGTCGATGAGGCGGCTTGCGCGCGACATCCTGCTCATGGCCCTCGCCACGGGGATCTCCCGCGTGTTTGGTCTCGTGCGCGAGGCGGCGATCGCCGATCGCTTCGGGACGAGCGGAGCCTACGACGCCTTCCTCATCGCCTTCTTTCTTCCCCACTTCCTGCGCGAGCTGTTGGCGGAGGGCGCCCTGTCCACGGCGTTCGTCTCCGTGTACACCGAGACGCTCGTGACGGACGAGGACTCAAATCAGCTCGCGAGCAACCTCCTCTCCATCCTTCTCATCCTCTTTCCGATCGTCGTCCTCGCTGGCGTCTTCCTCGCCCCTCACTACCTTCCCTTCCTGGCGAGCGGCTTCTCCCAAGAGAAACTCGCCCTCTCCGTTCACCTTGCCCAGGTCCTCTTTCCCTTCATCGCCCTCGTCGGTTTCGCCGCGGTCTTCATGGGGATCCTGAACGCGCACCACCGCTTCTTCATCCCCTCGCTCGCGCCGGTCCTCGTGAACCTGGGGATGATCGCCGGGGCCCTCTTCCTCGGCCGTGGGGTCCTCGCCCAGCCGATCTACGGGCTGGCCGCGGGAGCCCTGCTCGGCGGAGCCGCGGAACTCGTGCTGCAGGCTCCCTCCCTCTACCGGGCCGGGTTTCGCTTCCGCTTCACCCTCCGCCCTCTCCATCCCGGGATCCGCCGGATGGGGAGGCTGATGGCGCCCGCCGTCCTTGGCCTCGCCGTGACCGAGGTCAACCTCCTCGTGGACAACAAGTTCGCCTCGTACCTCGGCGACGGGGGAATCTCCTCGTTGCAGTACGCGATGCGCCTGTTTTCGCTCCCGCTGGGGATATTCGGCGTGAGCATCGGAACGGCCCTCCTGCCCCGCTTCTCCGCGAACCTGGCTCGCAACGAGACCGAGCGGTTCGCAAGCCAACTGCGAAGCGGTGTGGCCCTGACCGCGCTCGTCCTTCTCCCGGCGATCGCCGGCCTGTGCGCCATCGGCCCGGCTACCGTCCGGCTCCTGTTCGAGCACGGGAGCTTCTCCGCCGCCTCCACCCTCCGGACCGCGTACGCCCTCTCCTTTTACCTCGTCGGACTCCTGCCGTATGGGCTCGTCTACCTGTTCACGCGCGCCTTCTACGCCATGGGACGGACGGCGGTTCCCCTGGTGGCCTCTGCCGCCTCGATGATGGCGAACGCGGTCCTCGACTATCTCCTCGTCGGGCCGATGCGCGAGGGGGGGCTCGCCCTCGCGACCTCGATCGCCGGGGTCTTGGAGGTCGCGGTCCTCGCCGTCTTCCTGTGGCGGGCCATGCGTCCGGACCGCGTGCTCTTCCAAGAGCTCGCGAAGGTCGCGCTGGGAACCGGCCTTGTCTTCCTCTCCGCCTGGGGAATTGGAAGGGCGATCGGAGGGGCGTCCCGCCTTCTCGAAGTCGCCCTGCCTGCCCTGGTCGGAATGGGGGTCTACGCGCTCTATGCCCGAGCGAGTGGCCTGTGGGACCTCGTCAGGGAGCGTGGCGAAGGTCGCTCGGAGTAATGATAAGGCCCGTCCGCTCCTCTGCCTTCTTGGGTTCCTCGCGCAGGAACCTGGCGAGGTGAGCAAAGAGCCCTTGCAGGAACCCACGCGGCGCCTCCGGATCGCGGAGGAGGTCGACCAGTTTTCCAAGGCGGGTGAGCCCCTCCTTCACCTGCTCGCGAGAGAGGTCCCCCTCCTCAAGCGGGGTCCTCAATTCGTCCCACAGAAGGCGCGCGAAGGGCGAGAAGGGACGGCTGACGAGCTCGATCGGACCGAGACGTGGGAGGACCTCGCCGATCGCCCCGGCCACGTCGGCGTCCGTGGCCCCCGGCATCCGGTCGGCGACCCGTTTCAGGAGGTACTCGAGCTCAAGCACGACCTCAAGGTCGCCCTCCCGCTCCCGGAGGTCGGCGTTCGTCTTCGCCCAAGCCTCGCGATAGCGAGCCCCCTGCTTTTCGCGCTGGAACCCCTCGTGCGCCCCTAAGTGCAGGCAGTCGGCCGGGCAGGCTACGCGGACGAGGCGGTCCTCCCCGCAACAGCGGCTGCAGATCGAAGCGGAAAGGGCGCGACAGGCGCGAGCCCCTCGACGCTTCCTACAGCGGACACAGACCTGGGGCATCTCTCAGCGGCCTAAGCCCAGTTGCGCCCGCGCCCCCTCCGAGAGCCGCTCCGGGCTCCACGGGGGATCCCACACGAGGTTGACCTCCACCTCCGCGCTCGCGAACGCCTCGCGGAGCGCCTGCTCGACGCTTTCGACCAGCATCCCGGCCATCGGGCAGCCGGGGTTGGTCAGGGTCATGTCCACCCGGATCGCATTCCCGTCGATCTGGACATTGTAGATGAGCCCTAGGTCGACCACGCTCACCCCAAGCTCGGGGTCAATGACTCGCTCCAGGGACGCGGTGACCTCGTCCGTCGTGATCTTCATCCTTCCTCCTCGAGTGCGGCGCGGATTATAAGCTATAAGCGCAGTCCCACTCAAAAGGAGAGGCCTCTTGCCATCTTGCGCGCCCAGGCATCGACGGCGAGAACGCCCCCCAGGGTGACCGGCTCGCCTTCTTCCTCGTCCGCCCAGCGGAGGAGGACCGCCTCCAGGCCGCGGCTGATCGCGGTGAACGGGATTCCTCGCTTCAGGAATCGTTCGACGAGGACCTCGTCCGCCGCGTTGATCGCCGCGGGCGCCGTCCCGCCTCGCTTCGCCGCCTCAAGGACCACGGCAAAGGCTGGGAAACGATCCGGATCGAGCGGTTCAAACGCGATCGGAGGCACCGTTCCCAGATCGAGACGGGGAAGTCCCGTGTCGGCCCGCTCTGGGTAGGTGAGGGCGTACTGGATCGGAATCCGCATATCGACGGGAGCGAGCTGCGCCAGGATCGACCCATCGTCGTACTCGACGAGCGAATGGACGAGCGAACCGGGATGGAGGAGAACCTCAATCCGCTCGTAGGGAAGACTAAAGAGGTAGTGGGCCTCGATCACCTCGAACCCCTTGTTCACCATCGTCGCCGAATCGACGCTGATCCGGGCCCCCATCGCCCAGCGGGGGTGACGGAGAGCCTCCTCGGGCGATGCCCGATCGAGGTCTTCCTGCGACGCGCGCAGGAACGGGCCTCCCGAGGCGGTGAGGACAAGCCGCCTCACCGCGGACCGGTCTCCTGCTTGCAGGCACTGGAAGAGAGCACTGTGCTCGCTGTCGATCGGAAGGAGCCTCCCCCCGTGCGCCCGCACCGCCTCCGTGACCAGTTCTCCGCCGATCACGAGGCTCTCCTTGTTCGCGAGGGCCACGGTGCGGCCGAGGGAGAGCGCTTCGAGAGTGGGGAGGAGCCCGATCGCCCCGACGAGGGCATTCACGACGAGGTCGACGCCCTCAAGGCGCGCAAGCTCGTTCAAGCCATCCTCCCCGACAAGGACGCGCGTGGCCGGAAAGCGCGCTCGCAGAACCCTCGCTCCGCCCTCGTCGGCTGCACAGACAGCGTGCGGGGCAAAGCGCTCCACCTGGTCCGTCAAGCGAGCGACGTTCCACCCTGCGGCGAGGCCGACGACCGAGAGCTTGTAGCCCTTGTTATTGAGCCGCTCCACGACGTCGAGCGTCTGCGTGCCGATCGACCCAGTGGAGCCAAGGAGGACGATGCGTCGGTCGGGGAGCGTCATCCCGCGGCCGGAGCCGGTGTCGGGGTGGGGACGAGTGAGGCGAAGAGCGCCTCCAGGTCGCTCCCCGAGATCACCTCGCGTTTGAGGACCTCGCCCGCGAGGCGGTCGAGGACCGCGCGGTACTGGAGGAGGAGGCCCTTCGCCTTCTCGTACGAGCGAGAGATGAGCGAGCGGATCTCGCGGTCGACCAGGGAGGAGAGCTCCTCAGAGTGCTCGTCGCTCTTCACGATCTCCTCGCCCAGGAAGACGTCGACGTGTTCCCGCGCCAGGCTGATCGGGCCGAGCGTCTCGCTCATCCCGTACTCCACGACCATCCGTTTCGCGAGTTCCGTCGCCTTCTTCAGGTCGTCGTACGCACCGGTCGTGAGCTCGCTGAACACGATCTCCTCGGCCGCGCGGCCGCCGAACAGGGTGACGAGCTTGTCTTTTAACTCCTCCTCGGAGACGACGTACTTCTCCTCGAGGGGGAGCTGTAGGGTGAAGCCGAGTGAGCCGTCCCCGCGGGGGATGATCGAGATCTTGTGCACCGGGTCGGCGTTGGGGAGGAGCTTCCCCAGGAGGGCGTGGCCGGACTCGTGGTAGGCGATCCGCGCGCGCACCTCGTCAGTGAGGACGATCCCCTTGCGCCGGATCCCGGCGATGACCCGGTCCGTCGCCTCCTCAAAGTCGACCATCTCGATTGAGTTCTTGTTGTTCCGCGCCGCGAGGAGCGCCGCCTCGTTGCAGAGGTTGCGCAGGTCCGAACCGACGAAGCCGGGTGTGCGCCGCGCGAGGAGCGCCGGGTCGACGTCGAGAGCGACTCGCTTGTTGCGCAGGTGAACCTTGAGGATCTCCTCTCGTCCTTTGAGGTCCGGCCGGGGGACGGTGATGCGGCGGTCGAACCGGCCGGGACGGAGGAGGGCCGGGTCGAGGACGTCAGGGCGGTTCGTCGCCGCCATGATGATGATCCCCTTGTTCGGCTGGAAGCCGTCCATCTCCGCCAGGAGCTGGTTTAGGGTCTGCTCGCGCTCGTCGTGCCCGCCGCCCAGGCCGGCCCCGCGCTTGCGCCCCACGGCGTCGATCTCGTCGATGAAGATGATGCACGGCGCGCTCGCCTTCGCCTTCTCAAACATGTCGCGCACCCGCGCTGCGCCAACGCCGACGAACATCTCGACGAAGTCCGAACCACTGATGGAGAAGAAGGGGACGCGCGCCTCACCGGCCATCGCCTTAGCGAGGAGCGTCTTCCCCGTCCCCGGCGCCCCTATGAGGAGGACCCCTTTGGGAATCTCCGCGCCCAGGCGAGAGAAGCGCTTCTGGTCCTTCAAGTACTCGACGATCTCCTCGACCTCGTCCCGCACCTCATCCACGCCGGCCACGTCGGCGAACGTCACCTGGGTCGACTCCGGACGGACGAGCCTCGCCTTCGACTGCCCGAAGGTGAGGGCACCGCCGGTCTGCGTCCGGCGCATGATGTAGACCCAGATCGCAATGAGAAGGAGGACCGGGAGGAGGCTGAAGAGGATGGAGACAAGCCAATTCTCGCCCGAGGACGCCTCGTACTTAATCCCCACCCCGTGGGCGAGGAGAAGCGGCTCATAGAGGGCCTTGTCCTCCGGGAGCGCGGCGATGATCGTGCCCTGATCTTTCGTCGTCGCCTGGGCACGGTTGTCCTTAATCACAACCGAGCTGATCTGGTCGTTCTCCACCAGCGTGCGGAAGACCGAGTAATCGATCTCGTTTCGCGCCTTGTTCCCACCAAACCAGGACTGAACGAGGATCAGCCCAAGGATCACCACGACCGTCACGAAGGCGATGTTCCTTAGGTTCTTGTTGCGCGAATCCTTCACCGGCTCCTTGTCCATCGTCCACTCCTCAACGTACTCAAGGAGAATTGTAGCACGGGGCATCGTGCCCGTCAAACAACGTCCAGTACGGTGATTCCTCTTCTGGCGCCTCCCTTTCCAAAAGAGCCAAGATATAGCGGCGAGGCGGAGCGAATCACCGTCGCCGCATTCGTCTCCAGATCGGAAGCCCGAGAAAGTGAGTCTCCTCCCCATGAAGGAGCCGGGCGACGTTCCTGCGGTGGGTGAAAAGGAGGAAGGCAGGGAGAGCGAGCGTGAGGCCAAAGAGGAGCGTGGGGTAGTCTCGCACTCCGTAGCGCTCGAGTAAGGCGATCCCAAGCGGCACGGTGAGCGAGCCGAGGAGCGAGCCGAGGGAGACGTAGCCGGTGAGGAGCACAACTACCAAGAAGACAAACACGGCCATGCCGACCGGGAGAGGGGCCGTGGCGAGGAGCATCCCCGCTCCGGTGGCGACCCCCTTCCCTCCGTGGAAACCGATGTAGATAGGGAAGACATGGCCGATCACGGCGGTGACTCCACACAGGACGGCGAGGTCCGCCGCGGCGAGAGGAAGAGGGCCGAGCGGAAGTCGAGGGACGAGCGCCGCGGCGACCACGCCTTTCCCGAGGTCGATCGCAAGCACCGCCACCCCTGCTCTCCAGCCGAGGACCCGCCAGGCGTTCGTCGCCCCTGGGTTCTTGCTCCCGTGCTCGCGGATGTCGATCCCCCGCAGGATCCTCCCCGCGAGGATCGCCGTGGGGAGGGCGCCGATGAGGTAGGCGATCAAGAAGATCCACGCGAGTGCCATCCCCCCTCCTTCCTCTTCGTCCCGGTCACA
>CAYHEK010000014.1:0-24503 GCA_964355545.1 uncultured Thermotogae bacterium
TGAACCGTGCCCACCCGCAGAAGCACGACACCTTCGTGCTCGACTTCATGAACGACGCGGACACGATCCGGGAGGCCTTCGCCGACTACTACCGCACAACCATGCTGAGCGAGGAGACGGACCCCAACAAGCTGCACGACCTCAAGGCTGCGCTCGATGGCCATCAGATCTATGCGCTGGGGCAGGTCGACCAGCTTGTCGAGCTCTACCTCGGGGGGGCTGATCGCGACAAGCTCGACCCGATCCTCGATGCGTGCGTGGCCACCTACAAGGAGCACCTCGACGAAGACGGGCAGGTAGACTTCAAGGGCAAGGCGAAGGCCTTCACCCGCACCTACGGCTTCCTGGCATCGATCCTGCCGTATACGAACGCCGAGTGGGAAAAGCTCTCGATCTTCCTCAACTTTCTCGTGCCGAAGCTGCCCGCCCCGAAGGAGGAGGACCTGTCGAAGGGCATCCTCGAGGCCATCGACATGGACAGCTACCGGGCCGAGAAGCAGGCCGCGATGAAGATCCAGTTACCGGATGCCGACGCCGAGATCGAGCCGGTACCGACGAGCGGTGGCGGACGGAAGCCCGAGCCGGAGCTCGACCGCCTCTCCAACATCCTCAAGACCTTCAACGACCAGTTCGGGAGCATTCCCTGGACGGACGCCGATCGCGTGCAGCGCCTCATCACCGAGGACATTCCGGCCAAGGTCACCGCCGACAGTGCCTACCGGAACGCCCGCAAGAACTCGGACAGGCAGAACGCCCGCATCGAGCACGACAAGGCGCTCGAGCGAGTGATGACGGCCGTGCTCAAGGACGACACCGAGCTGTTCAAGCAGTTTAGCGACAACGAGAGCTTCAAGAAGTGGCTGACGGAGACGGTGTTCGCGCTGACGTATGCGGAACCGCGTCTGGAGGCCTAAGAGGCCGAAGAAGCTGACGGTCGCGTTCGGCGCCCGCAGCCTGTCGGCGGTCTGTTAGAGCGCTGCAGACCACGGACGCGATGCAGCAGGAGGCGCACGTCGAAGCCCGGTCGCCCGCCCACTTCTCCCTTGGGCAGGGCAGGCAAAGCCACTCCGTCTTCGGTCCAGTGCGCGGGGCCTTCTGATAAGACTCGCTCCGCTTCGGAGGCGCGGCCGTGGCTCTCGATCGAGATCAAAGCCTTCGGCAGAGCACTGACCTCCCGGGGTTGACGGCGGGAGGGGTCACCGCTTGCTCGGGGAGAGCTTCTTGAGCCTTCCCGCGGCCAAAGCCTCCTGCGCCGCCTCGCGGAGCCGGAACTTCTGGACCTTCCCAGACTGAGTCATAGGAAGCTCCTTCACGACCTCGACGTAGCGGGGAATCTTGAAGTTCGCGATCTCCGCGGCGCAGAAGTCCACGATCTCCTGCGGGGCGATCGTCGCCCCCTCGCGCGGGATGATGTACGCGATCCCGACCTCGCCCATCACCTCGTCGGGGACCCCGACCACGGAGACGTTCTGGACCTTGGGATGAGTGAAGAGGTACTCCTCGATCTCCGCCGGGTAGACGTTGAACCCGCCTGTGATCAACATGTCCTTCTTGCGGCCGACGATCTTGATGTAGCCCTCGTCGTCCATCGTGGCGAGGTCGCCCGAGTAGAGCCAACCCTCCTCGTCGATCACCTCGGCGGTCTTGTCCGGCATCCTGTAGTAGCCGAGCATGACGTTGTAGCCGCGGCAGGCGAGCTCGCCCATCTCGCCCCGCGGGAGGGGCCGGTGCGCGTCGTCTGCCATCTTCACCTCGATCCCCGGAAGCGGCCGGCCGACCGTCTCCACGCGGCGTTCGAGGGAGTCCTCGAAGCGGGTCATCGTGATCACCGGCGAGGCCTCGGTGAGGCCGTAGGCGATGGCGACATTGCACCGCAGGTCCTCCATCGTCCCGCGCATCACCTCGACCGGGCAGGGCGCCCCGGCCATGATCCCGGTGCGCAGGCTCGAGACGTCGTAGCGGCTGCCGTCCTCCTTCCCCCTGCGCGCCTCTTCCAGCTCGAGGACGAACATCGTCGGGACGCCGTAGAGGATCGAGACCTTCTCCTTCTCCACGAGCTCAAGGGCCTCCTTCGCCTTGAAGACGGGCATGGGCACGATCGCCGCCCCCCAGGTGACCGCGCCGAGGATCCCCATGACGCAACCAAAGCAATGGAAGAAAGGGACGGCGAGGAGGAAAACGTCTTTCTCCGTTGTGTGCAGGACTTCGGTGACTTGCCGCGCGTTCTCGCCCATGTTGTGGTGGGAGAGCATCGCGCCCTTGGGGTTCCCGGTCGTCCCGGAGGTGTAGAGGATGAACGCGCAGTCCTCGGGCCGGACGGCCGGCGGCCGGCGGCCGGGCCTCTTCGTGAGGCTTGTCTCGCCGAGGGCGAGGACCTCGGAGAAGGGATGCGTGCCAGCGGGCGCCTCTCCCTGGACGACCACGTGCTCGAGGCGCGGGAGATCCTTTCGGACCTCGGCGAGCATCTCGAGGTAGTCGATCCCGACGAACGTGTCGACCATGAACAAGGCCTTCGCCTCGGAGTCGTCGAGGATGTAGCGAACCTCGTGGGTCTTGTAGCGCGTGTTCATCGGGACGACGACCGCGCCGATCCGCTCAACCGCGAAGTAGACCACGATCCACTCCGGGACGTTCGGCATCCACAGGCCGACCTTGTCCCCCTTCTCCACTCCGAGCTCGACGAGGCCGCGAGCGAGCCGATCGACCTCGCGGTCGAGCTCGCGGTAGGTCGTGCGGCGCCCCTCGAAGAGGATCGCCGGCCGGTCGGGGAAGGAGGCCGCGGAATCGGAGAGGACCTGGGAAAGCGTTCTCATGCGTTCACCTCGTCGCTTGATCGTGACTTGTGAGTATCGCGGGAATGATCGGAGAAGAGAGGACCCTCCGCAAGCTGCGGCCGCCGGGCCCGCTCGCGTACAATAAAAGCACGGAGGGGACGATCGTGCACCGGAGGACGGAGGACTGCGTCGGGATGATCAAAAGGCAAGGCCCGTGATCCCCACGGTCGCGTTCATCGGGCACTCGGGGAGCGGGAAGACCGTTCTCATCACGCAGCTCCTCCCCTTCCTGCGAGCGAGTGGCTATCGAGTCGGGACGGTGAAGCACATTCCCCACGAGGAGAAGCTCGATCTCTCGGACAAGGACAGCTTTCGGCATCGGGCAGCCGGGGCGGAGCGGACGCTCGTCGTGACCGACTCGAGCCTCGTCCTCTTCTCCGGGCGCGAACCGCTCGAGCCGCTCGAGGGGACCATCGAGCGGGCTTTCCCTGGCTTCGACCTCATCTTGGTGGAGGGGTTCAAGGAGGGGCCGTTCCCAAAGGTCGAGGTCTACTGCCGCGAGGGCGCACGAGGCGCAGAGCCGCTCGCCTGGGAGGTTGAGGTCATCGCGGTCGTGACCACGGATCGGGTGGCGTTCCCTCCGGGGATTCCCCTCTTCTCGCCCGCCGAGCCGCGCCGGATCGTGGAGTTCATCCGCCGGCGGATCCTAGGAGAGGTGGCTGGCTGACGGTCCGCGCCCATTGCGGCCTCGGCCCCTCTCGGGTACCCTCTCTTCGCGATGGACGCGGTGCAGGCGCTCGAGCAAGGGATTGGTCATGCCGTCTCGACCCTCCTCCTCGTCCCGGCCGGAATGGACCGGATGAGGGAGGGCCGCGCCCTTGCCGCCCCGCTTCTCTCGAGCAACGAAGAGGGACAGGCCCTCGTCCTGCGCGGCGTCCACCCAGACCTCGTCGAACTCCTTCCCCCAGAGGGGAAGGAACGGATCGGGATCGACCAGGTGCGCGAGGCGATCCGCCAGGGGCAGTTCGCGCCGATTGAGGGCGAGCGCAAGGTCTGCCTCCTCCCTCGTGCGGAGGCCCTGACCCCCGAGGCGGCAAACGCTCTCCTCAAGGTCCTAGAAGAGCCGCCGCGGGACCTCCTCTTCCTTCTCCTTGCGGAGGGGACAGCCGACGTCCTCCCCACGATCCTCTCCCGAAGCGAGATCGTGCGGCTCCGCCCTCTGTCCCGAGAGGAGCTCCTCGAACGCTTCGTGGCCGCAGGCTATGACGAAGACGAAGGGCGCTACCTCGTCGCTCTCGTCAGGAAGGAGGAGGAGCTCGCCTCTTTCCTCGCCGCTCGTGTGGATATCCGCGCGCTGCGAACGGCGGAAGAGGAACACTCGCGCCTCGCCGGAGTCGAGCCTCTCGTGAAGATGGTCACCTCCTCCTCTCCGATCGAGCGGCGCGAGGGAATCCTTTCCCTCCTCGAGCGCCTCGCCAAAGGCGAGAAGGGACTCCGCGTCGGTGCGGCGAGGGAGCTCGCGAAGGAGGGGAGGGAGAGGATCCTTGCCTTCCTCGAGGACCTCCTCTACTTGACCTCGGACCTCCTGCGGGCGAGGTTCTCCCTGTCTCTCTACCCGGAGGAGCGGCTCGCCGCGCTGGGTGAGCGCGTCTCACTAGAGGCGGTCCTGCGGTTCGCCGCGGCCACCGGGCGCGCGCGGCAGGCGGTCGAGGCGTACACGCCGGCCGAGGCGGTCCTCCTCTCCCTCTTCGTCCGCGCAGGGAGGCTTGCGTGACGGAGGAGAAGGTCGTCCTCGTTCGAGTCCTGAACCTGGAAGAGGAGAGCGGGTACTTCCGCACTGGCTCGATCCCGCTTGCGCCGGGTGAGCGCTGCGTCGTCGAGCACGGAGGCCTCCAGCTCGGGGTCGTGACCGGCGTCCTCGCGGCGGGGGAGGGGATCAGCGAGCAGCTCGAGCGAGTCGTCCAGCCGGCCACTCCTTCGGACCTCGACGCCTTCGCCAAGAACCTCGCCGACGCCGAGGCCGTCCTCTCCGCGACGCGGGAGGCGGTCACGCGGAACGGCCTCCCCATGCACCTCGTCGCCGCCGAGTACACCCTCGATCGCTCACACCTGCGGATCTACTTCACGGCCCCCCATCGCGTGGACTTCCGCGCCCTGCTCCGGGAGCTCGCCGCGCGGTACGGGGTGCGGATCGAGCTCCGCCAGATGGGGGCGCGGGACGAGGCGAGGCTCAAGGGCGGGGTCGGCCGCTGCGGCCGGATCGTGTGCTGTCACACGTTCCTCGGCGAGCCAAAACCGGTCCCCATGGAGCTCGCCTACGACCAGGAGCTCTTCGTCTCCCCGGAGCGGATCACGGGGATCTGCGGCCGGCTGATGTGCTGCCTCGCCTACGAGCACGAGGCGTACAAGCGCGAGCTTGGGAAGATGCCGAAGCTCGGGACGTGGGTCTCCTGCGGCGAGAAACGGGGAAAGGTCATCGCGCACAACATCTTCCGCCAGACCGTGACCCTCCTCACGGAGACTCAGGAGCGGGTCGAGGTGGACGCCACCTCGGTCGAGGTCCTGCCTCAGAGAGTCAAGAGATGACCCGCGCCCCCGCCTCCGTGAGGCGTCGGAGCTCCTCCGGGGAGAGGGTCGCCTCGATCGTCATCCCTTCCTCGCTGTAGCCTGTCACGCTCGCCCTCCCCTGAGCCGCGAGGCGGCCGACGAGACCGCTCGAGGCGTAGGGGACACAGAGAGAGACGGTCGCGTCGCACGGGTAGAGGATCGCCCGGAGCCGCGCAAGGAGTCCCTCGACCCCCCGCCCGTCCTTGGCCGAGATCGCGACCGCGGAGGGGAACGCCTCGACCTTCCCGCCTGACCGATCGACGAGGTCGACCTTGTTCAGGACGTCGAGGATCGGCGGCCGCGGCGTCCCGTCGGTGAGGACCTCCTCGCTCAGCGTCTCAAGGACGGCGCGGTACTCCTCGTCGGGGGAAGGGCTCGCGAGGTCGATCACGTGGAGAATGAGGTCGGCCTCTCGCACCGCCTCGAGGGTCGCGGCAAAGGCGGGGACAAGGTGATGCGGGAGGGCGCGGATGAACCCGACCGTGTCGATGAAGAGACCGAAGCGACCCTCCCCGAGGGGACCGCGGCGGACGACGGTCGCGAGAGTGGCGAAGAGCTTGTCCTCCACGAGGAGGTCTGTGCCGCACAGGCGGTTGAGGAGGGTCGACTTCCCGCTGTTCGTGTAGCCGACGAGGACGATCTGCGGAAGGGGACCGGTCGTCCGCCTCTTCCTCTGCAGGGCTCTCTCGGCCTCGACCTTCTTCAGTCGGCTCTCGATCGCGTGGATTCGATGGCGGATCTTCTGGCGGTCCGACTCCAGGCGCGTCTCGCCCGGCCCGCGCGTCCCGATCCCGGCGCCGAAGCGGGTCAGGGCCTCTCCCCAACCGCGCAGGCGCGGGAGGAGGTAGCGCAGCTGAGCGAGTTCCACCTGAAGCCGCGCCTCCTTCGTCGCCGCCCGCTGGGCGAAGATGTCCAGGATCAGTTGCGTCCGGTCGATCACCTTCGTCCCGATCGCCTCTTCCAGGTTACGCGCCTGTCCGGGGGTGAGCTCCCGGTCGAAGATGACGACGTCCGCCCCGAGCTCGGCGGCGGCCGCCTTGACCTCCGCCACCTTCCCTTTCCCAATGAGGTAGGAGGGATCGGGGCGGACTCGGCTCTGCGTCACGTGGGCCAGGGTGGGGACCCCCGCCGTGTCGGCGAGCGACTCGAGCTCGCGCAGGGAACTGTCCTGGTCAGTGTTTGGCAGGACGAGGCCAACCAGGATCGCGCGCTCGGAGCCGTAGACGCGCGCCCGCTCGCCAAGACGATCCTCTACAGGGGGGATCCCGTCTTGCTCAGGGAGAGCGTTCAATCTGCGCCCCCAAGAGAGAGAGTTTCTTCTCCATCGCGGCGTAGCCGCGCTCGATCTTCTCCACCTGGTACACGGTCGTCCGCCCCCGCGCGGCGAGCCCGGCGAGGACGAGGGCCGCCCCGGCGCGGATGTCCGGCGCGGCGACGGAGGCTCCATTCAGGGCTGCGACCCCGCTGATCGCCGCGGTCAAGCCGTCGACCGAAATCCGCGCCCCCATCCGGTTGAGCGCGGGGACGTAATCGAAGCGGCGGTCGAAGACACGCTCCTCAACGTGACTCTCCCCGTGGCCGAGGCTGAGGAGGGCGACGAGCGGAGGCTGCAGGTCGGTGGGGAAACCCGGGTATGGGGCGGTCGCCACGCGCACGGGGAGGGGACGCTGCGAGGCCACGAGGTGGACCATGCCTCCTTCTTGCGAGAGGACGGCGCCCGTCTCGCGGAGGACGTCGAGGAACGGCAGGAGATGGTCGGGAATGACTCCCTCCACGCCGACCTCCCCGCCCGTGATGGCCCCGGCGAGGAGGTAGGTCCCCGCCTCGAGCCGATCGGGGATGATCGCGTACTCCGCCCCGCGGAGGCGGTCCTTCCCCCAGACGTGGATTGCGTCCGGCTCGAGTTCGATCTCGGCGCCCATCTTGCGCAGAAGGTCAATGAGGTCGGCCATCTCCGGCTCCTTCGCCGGGTTCTTGATCCGCGTCTCCCCCTGGGCGAGCGTAGCGGTCATGACCAGGTGCTCGGTCGCTCCGACCGAGGGGTAGGGGAGATCGATCTCCGCGCCGCGGAGCCTCTCCGCCCGCAGGGCGACCGCGTCCGTCCTCTCCTCGACCCGCGCCCCCATTGCCTGCAAGCCCGCGAGGTGAAAGTCGACCGGCCGCCTTCCGATGGTACAGCCACCGGGGAGGGGGACGACCGCCCGCCCGAGGCGCGCAAGCAGGGGGCCGAGGACGAGGAACGAGGCGCGCATCTGCTCCACGTAGCGAGCCTCCGCCTCCTCCGCGAGCGGTCCCCCGTGGGTGATCTCGACCGTCTCTCCCCGGCGGTCGACCCTTTTCCCGAGCGCGGAGACGGTCGAAAGGACCGTGGTCACGTCGCGCAGGTCGGGGATACGGTGGAGGAGGAGGGGCTCGTCGGTCAGGAGGGAGGCGACGCACGCCGGGAGGGCCGCGTTCTTCGCCCCTTCGACTCTGACCTCGCCTCTAAGGCGCCTCCCTCCCTCGATCGAAAGGTGTTCCATGATCGCTTAGGGGAGGTAGCGGAGCGGATCGGCCGGGAAGTCCTGGTTTCGGACTTCAAAGTGGAGGTGCGGCCCGCTCGAGATCCCTGTGTTCCCCGACTCGGCGATCGGCTGTCCCATCTCGACGAACTGCCCGACGTGAACGAGCGTCTTCGAGAGGTGCCCGTACGCCGTGTAGTACCCGTCCGCGTGCTCGAGGATGATCAGGGTCCCCGGCCCCTCCTGGTCTCCCACGAAGTAGACAAGCCCCATCGCCGCCGCGTGGACGGGCGTCCCGATCGGGACGTCGAAGTCGATCCCGTTGTGGTGGTCCCGCACCCCGAGGACCGGGTGGACCCGCCAGCCAAACCCGGCGACGACCTCGCCCTCCACCGGGCGGATGAAGCGGACTTCCTGCCCGCGGCTGAGGCGGACCACGCTCTCCCAGATCGAGCTCGTCCCGCGGGGGATCACGATTTCCTCACTGGCGAAGACGACCTGGGGGTCCGCGATCCCGTTTTTTTCCGCGATCTGGGCGACTGGAACGCCGTAGGTGAGGGAGATATCGGTGAGGGTCTGGCCGCTCTTGATCCGATGGAGGATCCCATCGCGCGAGGCGCGCAGGGTCATCCCGGGGCGTAGCGCCTCCGCAGAGAGGAGCCGGTTATCCGCCATCAATTCCCCCGCGCTCACGCCGAGCAAAGAGGCGATCTGGGCGAGCGTCTCTCCCTGCTTCACGACGTGCTGAAGGATGAGCGGCCGCTTCACGGGAAGCGGCTTCTCGGTCTCACTTGTCCCTGCCGGAGAGGCTTCGGGTGCGGAGACCTCTGTTCCATTCGGAGAGGAGGCGAAGCTTGACTCTGCAGTCGCCGCCTCGAGCCTCTCTTCCCGCAGGCCTCCTCGTGAACGGAGGAGGAGCGGGGTGAGGATCGCGGCCAGGGCGACAAGGACGACCAAAAGAACGCGGCCTTTGCGGATCGGCTTCTTGCTAGTCACCCTTCATCAGCTCGAGGAACTGCTCGTTGTCCTTGGTCGCCTCCATCTTGCTCTTGATGAATTCCAAGGCGGCTTGTGGATCGTTCAGTTCGCTCATCATCTTACGAAGGATCCATACGCGCTTCAACACCTTCTCCTCAAGAAGCAGCTCCTCCTTGCGCGTCCCGCTCTGCTCGATGTCGATCGCCGGATAGATCCGCTTGTTGGAGAGGTTCCGGTCGAGGATCAACTCCATGTTCCCCGTCCCCTTGAACTCCTCGAAGACAACCTGGTCAAGCTTGCTTCCCGTGTCGACAAGGGCGGTAGCGATGATCGTCAGGCTACCCCCCTCCTCGATGTTGCGCGCCGCACCGAAGAACTCCTTCGGCTTGTACAGCGCGGTCGGGTCCATCCCTCCCGAGAGGAGCTTCCCCGACGGAGCGACGGAGAGGTTGTAGGCCCGCGCCAGCCGCGTGATCGAGTCCATGAGGATCACCACGTCGTGTCTGGCCTCTACAAGCCGCTTGGCTCGGTTCGTGACGAGCTCGGCGATGCGGGTGTGGTGGCGCGGCTCCTGGTCGAAGGTCGCGGCGACCACCTCCCCCCGCCCGATCGAGCGCTTGAAGTCCGTCACCTCCTCCGGCCGCTCATCGACGAGGAGGACGAGGAGCTTGACGTCCGGGTAGTTCGCGTTGAGGCCATTGGCGATCTTCTTGAGAAGGGTCGTCTTTCCCGCCTTCGGCGGGGAGACGATCAGGCCGCGCTGCCCCTTCCCGATCGGGCAGAAGAGGTCGATGATCCGGGTTGAGATGTCCTCCGGGTCGTGCTCAAGCTTCAGGTGCTCGTCCGGATGGAGGGGGGTCAGATCGTAGAACTCCGGCCGGCGTCGCGCCGCCTCGGGGTCCCCGTAGTTGATCTGTTCTAGCTTAAGCAGGGCGAAGTAGCGCTCGTCGTTCTTCGGCGCCCGCACGAGCCCGCTCACGACGTCCCCGTCGCGCAGGTTGAAGCGCTTGATCTGCGAGGGTGAGACGTAGATGTCGTTCTTCCCCGGGAGACAGTTGCCGTCCCGCAAGAACCCGTAGCCGTCCGGGAGGATCTCGAGGATCCCGTCGCTGAAGCGAAGCTCGTTCGCTTGGGAGAGCTCCGCCATGATCGCGCGGAGGAGCTCCTCCTTCCCGAGTTGGATCCCGTTCCGTACGTTCAGCTCTTCGGCGAGCGCTTGAAGCGATTCGAGGCTCCTCGCTCGCAGTTCTGTGAGTTCCATACTCCCATCACCTCTATCCGATCTTCTTAACCCGCGGGGCGTGCCGCCCCTCGTCGAACGGGCTAGAAAGCCACGTCTCCGTCGTCTTCTTCCCCATTTCGATCGCGATCAACCTTGCCCCCAGGCAGAGGACGTTCGCGTCGTTGTGCCGGCGGGAGAGCTCGGCGGAGTACGGCTCGGTGCACGGAGCGGCGCGAACCCCCGGGACCTTCCCCGCCGCCATGGCCATCCCAATGCCGGTCCCGCAGATGAGGATCCCCTTCTCCGCTTCCCCGGACGCGACCGCCCGGGCGACGCGCTTTGCGATGTCCGGGTAGTCAACCGGCTCCTCGGAGTCGGTCCCAACGTCCAAGACCACGTGCCCGACGAGGACGGAATCGAGAAGAGCCCGTTTCATGGCGACGCCGGCGTGATCGCACCCGATTGCGATCTTCATCTTTAGATCTTCTTCACCAGCCACTTGATCATGTCCCCGTACATCTTGAGCCGGTCGAGGACCCCCTTGGTGAACCCGCGCTTCTCCTCCTTGAGGATGTGCGTCACCCCGTCGAGCTTCACCTTCTCCCTGCGCCATCCTTCCTTCGCCGCGAGCTTGGAGAGAGCGATCTCGATTCCGTAGTCCATCTCATCCACGTTCTCTTTTGCCCGTTCCCAGAGGGTCTTCCCGAGGACGCGCTGCCCGGAGGCGAACGGGTTGATCTTCTGCGCGAGGTCGGTGTTGACCCGGCCGTTCGAGAAGACTCCCACCACCATGTCCACGTCCTCGGGGTGGTAGGAGGTGATCAGGCGCTCGATGTGCTCCGTCCGCAGGCCAACCAGGTCCGCGTCGAGGAAGAGGAGGACGTCGTTTCGCGCCCTCTTCACCCCTTCGTCGAGGGCCGCTGCCTTCCCACGGTTCGTCGGCAGGGAGACGACTTGCACGGGGTAGCATCGGGCGACCTCCGCTGTGCCGTCGTCCGAGCCGTCGTCGATCACGATCACCTCATCGACCGAGGGAGAGCGGACCAGGGGCTCGAGGACGGCGCCGATCCGGTCGGCCTCGTTGTACGCGGGAACCACCACGGAAACGTTCTTCAATTTCGAGTTAGGACGGCTTACCCGGGAATAGGAATCGCGTTGTAAGGCTATTTTACCGTTTCAGGACGCGGAAGTCAAACGCTCGCTCCGAACGCCTCGCGCAAGGTCCGCCCTCCCGCTCAACGATGGGAAACGCGCCGAGAGTAGAGAATCAGGGTAGACGCACACGGCTCGCTCTTCACGGGTGGCGAAACCAGTCTTCGAGATCAAGGAGGAGGTCCCCCAGATCGGAGACGCGCCGACCGGGAACGGGGAGGGAGGCGGCGAACCTGGATCCGTACGACTTCTCCAGGATCCGCCGGTCGGTGAGGATCACCGCCCCACGGTCGGTCCGCGTCCGGATCAGCCGGCCGATCCCTTGGCGCAGCTTGAGGATCGCCTGGGGAACGGAGAGCTCAAGGAACGGGTCCTTCCCCACACCCTCGAGGCGCTCCTCGAGGGCCGCGAAGATCGGGTCGGTGGGAACCGGGAAGGGAAGGCGCGTCACGATGAGGATCTCGAGATCCTTACCCGGCAAGTCCACCCCCTCCCAGAAGCTGTCCGTCCCAAGGAGGATCGTCCCTCCCTTCTTCGCGCGGAACCGCTCGATCACCTTGCTCTTGGGCCCGTGGACCCCCTGGGCGAGGACGCCGTGCCTCCCCGCGATCCGGTCGTGCACCGCCCGCAGGAGCCGATGGGAGGTGAAGAGGACGAGGACCTTCCTCCCCGTTCCCTTCGCGACCGCGCCCACGAGCGAAGCGAGGGCGTCGGCGTACCCCTCCTCGGGGCCGTCCACCGGAGGGAGGAAGTCGAGGAGGTAGACGCGCATCCCTTCCTCGTACGAGAAGGGGCTCTCCACCGCGGCGCAGACGAGAGGCTGTGGGGCCGCGTCGAGGCCGAGCGCCCCTCGCAGATAGGCGAACCCGTCGTTCGAGGAGAGAGTGGCCGAGGTCAAGACGATCCCGTCGAGCCTTGGGAAAAGGGCCTCCGCGAGGATAGGCGCCACCCCGATCGGCGAGGCGTGAAGGGCGATCCCATCGTCGGTCCGCTCGTACCAGCGCACGGTGTTCTCCGCCCCGGGGTCAAAGAGTGAGGCAAGGACGGAGGTGACCTCATCCAGTCCCGCCACCAGGCGTTCCCCCTCGCGGCGGCCCTCCGGCTCAGGGAGCCCCTCTGCGATCTCCTCGAGGGCCGCACGAAGGAGCTCGAGCGTCCGGCCGAGGGGCTCGACCTGGGCCCGGAGGCCGGACAGGGGCGGCGTCCGGCCGCGCACCTCGGTGGGGAGGACCCGGTCGAGAGTGGAGAAGAGGCGCCCGTTCATGTCGCGCAAGGCGAGCACGAGCTCGTGCACCCGCCCGAACGTCCCCTCGTCCGGCGCGAGAGCCGCGATCCACCCACTCTGCCGGCCGGCCGGCGGCGCCACCTCGAGGAGGAGGGCGTCGAGCGATGCGTGAGTCAGGGTCAAGGTGAAGGCCTGTCGCGTCGCTCCCTCCAGGGCGTGCGCCTCGTCGACGACGAGGTAGGAGTAGTTCCCCAGGATCTCCCCTCCCGCTCGCCGATCGGCGAGGAGGAGGGAGTGATTCACCACCACGAGGCTCGCCCCCTGCGCGCGGCGGCGAGCGGCGAAGGAGAAACAGTCCTCAACGAACGGACACATCGGTCCTAGGCAGCGCTGGGGGTCGTCGCGCAGTCGCGGCCACAGGGAGGAGGAGTTCGGATCCGCGAGGAAGGCGCTGCACTCCTCGATGTCGCCGGTCTCCGTCCGGAAGAGCCAGCTCGCGAACGGGGCAAGTGATGGGAGGAGGTCCCGCTCGAGCCCACCGAGGACCTCCCCCAGGACGACCTCCCAGCGCCGCAGGCACGCGTAGTTCTCGCGTCCCTTGAGCAGGGCAACCGCAAGGTCAGGATCAAGGCGCGAGGTGAGGAACGGAAGGTCCTTGTTGTAGAGCTGCTCCTGGAGGGGCTTGGTCCGGGTCGAGACGACGAGGCGCGCCGCACGATCCGCCCTCAGGTGGAGGATCGCCGGCACAAGGTAAGCGAACGTCTTCCCGATTCCCGGACCGGCCTCGACCGCGAGCGCCCCCCCTCCCGTGAAGGTGTAGGCGACGAGGGTCGCCATCTCCTTCTGCCCGGGCCGATCCTCGAACGCAGCAAGCCCCTCGGCGATCGCCCCCCCCTCGCTGAACGCTTCCTCAATCGAAGTCGCTGCCGCCTCCCCTCGCTTTGGGGGAGCTTCCGCGGCAGAGGGCCGTCCCACGGCGAGAGGGACGAGCCGGTCGAGGAGCCCTCCGGTCGCCGCGGGAAGGAGTCGCGAAAGGAGGGAGAGAAGCTCGGGTTGAAAAGAAAGCCCCTGGGCAAGAAGGAAGACGAACAGGGCCCCGATCGCCTCGCATTCCCTCCCGGACTGCAGTGAGATCCCGTAGCGGTGGCACAGGCTCTCGAACGTGTGATCCGCCAGAGTAGGAACGAGGACGCGGGCAAGGAGTTCGAGATCAATCGCATCGGCCGTCCCCGCCCCCTCCGGAGGCCCCCAGGAGACAAGGGGAATCCCCTCCGCTTGGGTAACCTTCGCCCGCGGGTGCGGCTCCCCGCGGACAAAGAGGAGAGGGCTACCGCGGGAGAGCACCGCGAACCGACCAAGGCCAAGTCGTTCCCAGGGTAGGTCCATCCGGTCTAAAGGAGTTGCTCGAGGGAAGCGGTCCGCCGCGCCGGGGCGCAGGAAGGTGCAGGCGCGAGGGCCCGTCCGGCGAGGGTCGCTGCCGACGCCCCCTCGATGAGCACGGGCACGAACTCTCCAGCCTTTGCCTCCCCCCTCGCGGTCACCGTGCGATGGTCGTCTGTCCTTCCGTAGAGCTCCCCCTCGCGCGTCCTTCCCTCGACGAGGACATCCACAACCTCTCCGACCCTCCACTCGTTCTCCTCGCGGGCGATCTCGCGCTCGCGGACGAGGAGCTCCTGGAGGCGCGCGTCCTTCACCGCGGCGGGAACGTCGTCCTCAAGCCCCGCGCTCCGCGTCCCCGGCCGGGGGGAGTACTTGGCGGCGAAGATGGAGCCAAAGCGAACCTCCTCCACGAGGTCCATCGTGGCGCGGAAGTCCTCCTCCGTCTCCCCCGGGTAGCCGACGATCAGGTCGGTTGTGACGTTCAACCCCTCCACAGCCTTGCGCGCTCTCTCGACGATCGAAAGGAATTCCGCGCGCGTATAGCCGCGGTTCATCGCCGCGAGGACCCGGTCGCTTCCCGACTGGCAGGCAAGATGAAGGTGATTGCAGACGTTCTCGTGCCGAGCGATCGCGTCGATCACCCCCCGCGTAAGATCTCGTGGATGGGACGTGAGGAAGCGCAGGCGCGGGATCCCCGTCTCCGCGGCGCGGGAAAGGAGGGAAGCGAAGTCCCCGTACTCGCTTTGGTCCTTCCCGTAGGAGTCGACGTTCTGCCCCAGGAGGACGACCTCCTTGTACCCTTTTCTCACCAAGTCCTCTACCTCAGCGAGGACTTCCTCGGGA
Source organism: uncultured Thermotogae bacterium (assembly GCA_964355545.1). GTDB lineage: Bacteria > Bipolaricaulota > Bipolaricaulia > UBA7950 > UBA9294 > JAPLGE01. The sequence goes on from CAYHEK010000014.1 coordinate 14,683, forward strand.
GGACGGCTGCGCAGGGGCCCGCGGGCGGACGGGACGACGCAGTACGAGCAGAAGTTAGAACAGCCCTCGCTGATCGTCACCATCGCGGTGACCGAGCTTCTCCGCCGGTAGGGGACCTCCTCCGTCCCGGAAGGAGTGGGGAGGTGGGCAAGACGCGTGCACCCTGCCTCGACCTCTTCAAGGAGCGAAGGGAGCGCCGCGAGGTCGGCCGTCCCAAAGAGGAAGTCGATCGCGGGGAACCTCTTCAAGAGGGCCTCCCCCCTCAATTGCGCCAGGCACCCCCCGACGCCGAACAGAACCTCGCGCCTTGTCTTTTGCTCCTGGATCGCGCCGATCCGGCCGTACACCTTCTCCTCCGCCTTCTGCCGGACAGCACAGGTGTTGAACAAGACGAGGTCGGCCTCGGGGAGCGATTCGGTGAGCGAAAACCCTCTCTCTTCCAGAACCCCGGCGATCCCCTCCGACTGGTGGAGGTTCATCTGGCAGCCCCAGGTCTCGATGTACAGACGCTTTCTCATCGTGCGCCCGTCACTATACCCAAAAGGGGATGGACGGTCAAACGTTGATCAGGGCTAGATTTGCGATGCACGGGCCCGGGTAGCCGCCCCTCTCCTCGTTCCGGTATCATCGGTCCAAGATGGTTCTCCGTCGCTGCGACCGCTACGTGCTCCGCGAGATGATCGGCCCCTTCCTTCTCTCCTTGTTCGGCCTCCTTCTCTTCATCCTCCTCAACCTCATCCTCTCCCTCTCCGACCTGATGGTCGACCGCGGGGTGGGGGTCCTTTCCCTCCTTCGGCTCCTCGTCCTGAAGATGCCGAGCCTCTTTGTCCTCGCGCTCCCCTTAAGCGGGCTCTTCGCGACCTTCATCGGCCTCGGTCGGCTGGTGCACGACCGCGAGGTGATCGCCCTGCAGGCAGCGGGGATCTCGCTGCGGCGGGTCCTCACCCCTCTCCTCGTTGCGGCCTTCCTGCTCGGAGTCTTCGATTTTGCTCTCTCCAACTGGGCTGTTCCCTCCTCGGAGCACTCCTACCAGCGGGTCCTGCGGGGGATCATCTTCCGGGAGGGGGTTCCCCACATCCGCTCCAACACCTTCTTCAAGGGGCCGGAGGATCAGTTCTTTTACGTGCGGCGCTACGATGAGAAAGACGGGACACTCCGCGGGATCCTCATCTACGACGTCGAAGGGAAGGTCTTCCCTCAGGCGAAGGCGGCCGTGACGATCCTCACCGCCGAGGAAGGCCGCTGGAGGGAGGACGCGTGGGATCTCAGCGCAGGCCGCGTATACGGCTACGCCCAGAAGGGCGAGCTCATCTACACCGGGACCTTCGAGGAGCTCCGCGTGGGGATTGACCGGACCGGCGCGGACCTCGTCATGGGATCGCGGACCCCGGCGGAGATGGGGATCGGGGAGCTGCGCTCCCGCATCGCCCTCTTACGCGCAAGCGGCCTCCCCGTCGACGACCTCGTCGTGGAGTGCCACCTCAAGGCGGCGATCCCGTTCGCAACGCTCGTCTTCGTCCTCTTCGGCGGCTCGGCGAGCCTCCTCTTCGGCTGGAGGAGCCGCGCGCTGGGGGTGGTGGTGAGCTTCCTCCTCGTCGGCCTCTTCCAGGGGACGCTCTTGTGGAGCCAGACCCTGGGCCGACGCGGGGTTCTTCCTGCGTCCTTCGCCGCCTGGATCCCCGACCTTTTGTTCGGCCTGGTGGGGGTCTTCCTCTTCCTGCAGCTTGACCGGCTGCGGCGCGGAGGCACCGGAAGAGGCATTCGCAGAGCCTTTCCGTTCCTTGCGATCTTTCTCTTTGGCTTTGTGGCCATCGCCGATCGCGTCCCCGTGGCGATCGACTGCGAGACCCTCTCCATTTCCTCCGACCGGGACCACGTCACGGCGAGCGGGGCGGTACGCGTCTCCTACGGGGAGACGCGCCTTCAGGCGGACGGAGTGACCCTCGATCGAGGCGACGAAGGGGCGTGGCAGCTCGCCGCGACCGGGGAGGTCGAGCTTCGGGTCGGCGAGGACCTCACCCTGTCTGGAGAGAGGCTCGCCGCCCGCCTCCAGGATCGGGGAGAGGGCGTGATCGCTCAAGAAGCCACAGCTACGAGCTTCCGCGGTCGCAGCCTCTTCACGAACTCTCGGGGGGAGGAGCACGTCCTCCTCTATGGGGGGGAAGAGGGACGGATCGAGTTTGACACCAAGGGCAATGTGGCCTCGATCGAGGTCAGCCGAGCGGAGCTCTCGACCTGCGAGTGCTGCGGAGGGGCTCTGCGCGCTCAGCCTTATTCCATCGCGACAGGAAGGCTTCTCGTCTACCCGGACCGGCTCATCGTGGCCTTCGATCTCGTCGTCCGTGCGGCGGGGATCCCCGTCTTCTGGCTTCCTGTCTACGTCCAGCCGCTTAAGGAGACCCAAGAGAGCCCGCTCTTCCCGTCGGTCGGGGAGGACGCCCTCCGCGGCTTCTTCCTCAAGTGGAATCTCCCTTTCTACCTCGGCGAGACCAACTACGGAGCGGTGCTCGTCGACTACTTCAGCCGCTTCCAGGAGCTCGGGTTGGGCCTCGTGCTCCGCTACGCCACGGGAGCGCACATGGGGAAGGTGCGCGTCTACTCTCTTCCCGCCCGCGTCGGGAATAGCGTTCTCGAGGTCTCCCTCGACCATTCGGTCACTCTGGCGCAGGGATGGGAGGTAGGAGGGAGGCTCGCTTACGATGAGGTGGGATCGAGCCGACGGCTCTCGTACTCGTTTACCCTGAGTGGGTCGTCACAACAGGGGTGGAAACTCGCCCTCGCTGCGGAGCGGACCCAGAGCGAAGACGAAGAAGGCGTTCGCGCGGTCGAACGCCTGCCCGAGCTTATGCTATCGCACGCGGCGCTTACCCTTGGACCCGTCTCTTTCTTGCCCCGCCTCACCGCGGGCTGGCTCCGAGAGTGGCAGGACGACACGCTCGTCAGTCAGTCGCTTCGCCTGGATGGGTCGCTCGGGGCCAATCTTCCCTCCGTTTCCCTCCTCGGGTTCACGACGACGGAGACGGCCGGGTTCCGCCTCACCCTGTACGAGGTGGCTGGCAAGAGCCAAAGCCGTGAGGCCTTCTCCCTCTCGGCTTCCCTCGACTCTCCGACCTTGAGCTTCGGTTACAGCTACCAACTCGTGAGCGGAGGAAGCCCGTTCTCCTTCGATAGCCTCGTCTCCTCGAGTCGCTTGACGTGGTGCTTCCGAGGCGACGCGGGCGCCGCCCTCGCGGTGGACGGAGGGTTCGACCTCGTCTCCGGGGTTCCCGATCCGCTTGTCGTGAGCCTCCGGTGGGGGAAGACCCTGTCCTTTGACCTCGTCGCCCGCTGCAATCTAGCGACCGGGACCGTCGAGAAGGTGACGCTCAACGGAAGGTGGGAGGCAGTCGGTGCCGACGCGATGTGGATCGTCCCGTTTCTTCCCTCGCACGGCCGTTTTGACGTCATGACGTTTCAGGTCCACGCCAAAACCGACGCGGCGGAGGTCTCCTGCCGCGGAGAGATTGACCCGGCGGAGGGCCGCCTTTCCCGCGCGACCCTGCGGGCCGAGCTCCGCTCGGAGACGGGGTGGGGAATCACGGCGAGCGGGGACTACACGTACGCGGGAGGCCTTACGCCAAGCGTCGGGATCTTCCGTGACCTCTACAACTGCCTGCGACTCGGGATTGAGCGCAAGGCAGGACAGTTCTGGATCTACGGGTCGGTCCTCGCCTTCCCCGAGGCCGTGCTCCGCTACGCCCCGACCGGCGCGGGTCTCCAGGTGGGCGGTTAGGGAGCCCGCGCGAAGGGCTTGCCTCCGGCTCCCTCTTGTGGGAGACTACCCACTCGAGCGCCCCGATCGCGGGGCGGATGAAGAGGAGGTGGCGTAACACGATGGACCTTTCCTGGGTGGTGTACGTGCTCGTGGCCGTGATCCTTCTCGCGAAGCTCTCGGGCGGCTGCGCGGGAGGGACCTGTCGCTAAGCCCGCTTTAGTTCACGTCCCCGAGATAGCGCGGGGCACTTCTTTCTTCTCCCTGCGCGAGCCGGCGCAGGGGCTCCTTGAGGGCGGCGGGGTAGAACCGCGTCCGTCCGAGATCTTTTGCATCGAGCCAGCCAACTCCGATCTGCCAGGAATCGGGAACGGCCCCTCCTGGGGGATCCTCCTCGTCCAAACGCCGACAGGCGAACATGAGCTCGACTTGGTGGACGTCCCTTTCGGAGTCAGCGAACTCGTGGTGCGCGGCGATGTACTCGCGCACGAAGAGGAGGTCCCCCACCTCGACGCGGGTCCCTGCCTCCTCAAAGCACTCCCGTACCAGGGCCTCCCGTAGCGTCTCCCCGGTCTCCTGCCCTCCACCGGGCAGGAGGTAGAACGCCCCCTCGCGATCGCGGTTCTTCGTCACAAGGAGCCTCCCTCCCTCGATGATCACCGCCTTGGCGGCATTGCGGATCGGCACCATCCTCTCCTCCATCCCGGTTGGGCGATTCAAAAGAGTGTACCGCCTTTTCCCCCCGTCGTGACCCCTCGCAGGTTGTCTCCTCCGCACAAAGCACGTATGATCGGACCATAGATGACAATGATCTGCAAGATATGGACTTCGCTCCTCCTCGTCTTCCTCTGCTGCGCTGCGCAGGGAGACGCCTCCTGGGAGGGAGATCTCGCCTGGAAGACGACCTGGAAGGACGGAAAGGTGACGGCGGACGCGAGCCTCGCCCTCTCCCAGGCCTGGGAGACGGTCACCCTGAGCACAACCTGGAAGGCAGACGAAAAGGGGTTCTCGTCACTTCAAATCGTGGGGGAGGCGCCGTTTGGGAAGGAGCTCGACGCGCGCGCCGAGCTCCTCTTCAAGCCAAAAGGACTCGAGACGATCAAGCTCAAAGGGTACGACCTTCCACTCGGGAGGGCGGAGCTCGACCTCGAGGGGGTCTTCAAGGACGAAGACGGCCTCTCCCTATACGAGGTCTCCTGCGCCCTCGACGGCTGGAACCTAGGGAGATTCCCGGCCTCGGCCGACCTCCTCCTCCGCAACGGATACGTCCGAGCAGGGCTCGAGCTTGAGTGCCGTCGCGGCGACCTCGAGTTCGAGACGACGTGCAAGGAGAGGAAGTTCGACCAGGCGAAGCTGACCGTGGACTGGGAGACGGCCGGCTGGTCGGTGAAGGAGGCACTCCTCTTCAAGCCTCCACTCTCTCCCGCCCGGCCACAGAAGGGGACCCTGACCGCGTCGCGCGACCTTACGTCCGACCTCGCCCTTGATCTTGTCTGCGACCACGCCTTCTCCGCCGAGGGAATCGCGGTCACGAAGCTCGTCCCGGCGCTCACTCTCGAGCTTGACTCAATCGAGCTTGTCTGGAAGGGAACGTTCGCCCCGAGCGGTCAGACACTCGCTCTTGCGGGCTACACCTTCAGCCTCACCGGCGAGACGGAAGTCGAACCCGTCGACCTCGTCTTCGTCGTTAAGGTCGATGAGGAGGGCCTCGACACCGTCTCCGTGCGGATCTCCGTCAGTCTTTCGAGGTGATGATCCGGTCGATCAGGCCGTAGGCGAGGGCCTCTTCGGCGGACATGTAGTAGTCCCGCTCCGTGTCCTTCGCGATCCGCTTGATCGTCTGGCCGGTGTGGAGGGCGAGGACCTCGTTGATCCGGTCGCGGATGCGCAACAGCTCGTCCGTGTGGATCTTGACGTCGATCGCCGGGCCCTGGGCGCCGCCGAAGACCTGGTGGAGAAGGACGCGCGAGTTGGGGAGGGCGGAGCGCTTCCCCTTCGTCCCGGCGGCGAGGAGGACTGCGGCCATGCTCGCCGCCTGGCCGATGCAGATCGTGGTGACATCGCACTTGACGTAGCGCACCGTGTCGTAGACCGCGAACCCCGCGGTCACCGACCCTCCGGGCGAGTTGATGTACAGCTTGATGTCCTTCGAGGGATCTTTCGCGGCAAGGAAGAGGATCTGGGCGATGACGACGTTCGCCACCTCGTCGTCGACCGGCTCGCGCAGGAAGATGATCCGATCCTCGAGCAGGCGCGAGTAGATGTCGTAGGTCCGCTCCGTGTGGCCGGTCTGATCGATCACGTACGGGATCTGTCCCTGGATCATGCCTCCTCCTTGATCCGCGCCGCCTCCTTGAGGAGGGAGAGGACGCGGGCGTTCACCTGGCTCTGGCGATAGCCATCCCACCGATCCTCTGCCCGCAGGCTCGCGATGAAGCGGAGGGGCGCCTCCCCTTTCGCGCTCGCCTCCTCGGTCGCGATCCTCTCGAGCTCCGCGTCGTCGATCGCGATTCCCTCCTTCTCGGCGATCCTCTTGAGGAGGAGCTCGCGCCGGATGCGACGTGCCACGATCTCCCGGTAGTCGGAGCGCACCTCCTCCTCGCTCTTCTCCTTTCTCTTGAGGTAGTCCTCGAAAGAGACGGGTGAGTTCGGGTCGGAGAGGTTCTTCTTCAGCCGCTCGAGCTCCTCGCCCGCGATCTCCTCGACGAGCGCGCTAGGGATGGGGATCTCGACGCGGCCCACGAGCCGATCAAGGAGGTCTAGCTCGATCGCCTCCTCGCGGCGCTTCGCCCGGGCCTTCTCCAGGCTCTTGCGAACGTCCACCTCGAGCGCGGCGAAGTCAGAGTAGCCCGCGTCCTTCGCGAGCTCGTCGCCTAGCTCGGGGAGGACGACCTCCTTGATCGCCTCGATCGAAAGAGCGGTCTCGATCGTCTTCCCCTTCGGAAGGTCGAGCTTGACCTCCACCGTCTCGCCCACCTTGTGGCCAATGAGCTTCGCCATCACCGGGTTCTCCGCCTCGGCGCGGGCGTCCCAGTCCTCCTTTCCCTCCCTGACGTGCACAACGTCCCCGGCGCTCACCGTGTCCCCCTCCTTGGGGGCGAGGGTTGCGTAGTGGCGCCGGATCTCCTCCACGGCCGCCCGTACGTCCTCTGCCGTAGCCGGCGCCTGCGGCGGCACGGAAACCTCGATCCCGCGGTACTCCGGAAGGGCGAACTCGGGAAGGACGGAGAAGGTCGCCTCAAAGACGAACGGCTCTCCCTCGTCAAAGGAGACGGTCTTCACCTGCGGCGGGGTGACCGGGTGGAGGGAGAGTGCGGTCAGGGCCTCGCGGAGGTGCTCCTCCTCAAGGTCCCTCTGGGCCTCTTCGGCGAAGGTCGCCTTGCCGAAGCGCACCTGGAGGAGGTTCCGCGGCACGTGCCCCTTGCGGAAGCCGGGGATCTGCACCTCGCGTCCGTAGCGACGATAGATCTCAGAAATGGCGTCCTGGACGCTCTTGCCGTCCACAGTCACCCGCACGGTCACCTCGGTCGAGGACCGCTCTTTGATCTCGAAGCCAGAACCCTTCTCCTCCAAGGAAACTCACTCCCTATCGCAATTGGGCCGGGCGATTATACGAACTGGCCACCCCTTGAGCAAGGGATGACGCGGATCTGTTCTCGTATGGAAGCGGCTCAGTGAATCCCAAGGACCGCCCGCCAACTCGGCCCGATCAACCCCTCCCAGATCCCGCTCGTGAGGTTGAGGAGACCGCTCACCCCTCCCAGGAGGATCAGACCAAGGAGGATGAGGAACCCGTACTGCTCCAGAACGAGCATGAACCTCCTCCCTCCCGGTGGGAGGAGGTAGGCGAGGACACGCGACCCGTCGAGCGGCGGGATGGGGATGAGGTTAAAGATCGCGAGGATCACGTTGATGATGACGAAGAACCCAAGGAAATAGAACCCAGCCTGCGCCAGATAGGTGAGGAAGGTCCCATCGTCGAAGAACGAGATCGGGATCGCCGCGAGAGCGAGCCGGCCGATCCCCGCCGCGGCGAGGGCGAGGGTGAGATTCGCGAGCGGACCGGCGAGGGCGACGAACAACATCCCGCGGAAGGGGTTGCGAAAGTAGCTTGGGTTGATGGGAACGGGCTTCGCCCACCCGAAGACGAACGGCGAGCGAAGGAGGACGAGGGCGAGGGGCAGGATCACGGTCCCGATCGGGTCAATGTGCGCGAGGGGGTTCAGGGTCAGGCGGCCGCGGGAGCGCGGGGTCGGGTCCCCGAGGCGCGCGGCGACGTAGCCGTGCGCGCACTCGTGGAAGACGATCGCGAGGAGCATGGCGACGAGCGAAAGGACGATCTCAAGGACGGCCCCGACGTTCAGACCCCTCCCCTCCCTCTTCCAAGTCCACGGTGAGTGTATCCTCCCGCGCGACGATTACGAGACCGGCCTTTGCGCCCTTGGGCTTGTGCACGTACTTCACCGGGGTGACGCTCACCTCGACCTTCTTCTCCCCCTTCGCCCGCGAGAAGCGCGCCGCCAGGCGAGCCGCTCCCTCGACCACCTCATGGGGAATCGCCTCCCGGCCGCGCTGGCGGACGATCACGTGCGAGCCGGGGAGGCCCTTCGCGTGGAGCCACAGGTCGTCCGGCCGCGCCTCCCGCAAGAGACGATCGTTCTGCGACGCGTCCTTCCCGACCTCGACGGTATAGTCGAAGATCCGGTACACCCGAGGCGAGGTCGGCGGAGAGGGACGCCGGGACGAGCGGGGCGCGGGGACGAGGGCGACCGCCTCCTCGCTCGGCTCCCCTCCCTTCTCGAGACGGGCAAGCCCCTCCTGCAGGACGCGCAGCTCCTCCTCGAAGCGTCTCTTGCGGCGCAGGACGATCGGCCGGCCGCGACGGAGGCGCTTGGACCGCTCGTACAGTCCTTGCGCGTTCTCAATCGGGCTCTTCCTTGGGTCGAGGACGACTGCGACCTCCTCCCCGCTCGCCGGGTCGCGCAGGGTCGCCGCGCGCGCCCCGCGGGCGATCTCGCCCCGGTGGAGGAGGACGAGGTCGGCCTGGTGGCGAAGCGTCTCGGCAAAGTCCGCCTCGCGCAGCCACTCCGAAAGCGCGGCGAGGGTCCGCTCGCGCCGGGCGGCCGCGCGGGAGAGCCCGGAGCGCAGGGTCTCCACCTCCCCGTTCACGTACTCCGACTCGTGCCGCTCGCCGTAGGCGCGGTCGAGAGCAAGGGAGAAGCTCGGCATCGGCTCACCCGACGGGAGGAGGGGAAAGAAGGAAGCAAAGCGCCTCTCCCGGTCGTACTCCGGCCGCGGGGCCCTCACACACCCGTGCACAACGCGCAGGGCTTCCAGGATCCTCTCCTCGAGAGAGCCCGCCGGCAGGCCTTGCGCCCGGGCGAGGAGCGCGCGGGCCGTCTCCTTCCCCACCCCGTCCACCGCCCGCACGAGGCCGCGGCCGACCTCCAGCCCCTGAACGACTCCGGCGAGGTCGGCCGCGGTGAGCCCTTCCGGACCGAGCTTCCCTTGACTCGGCAGAGACTGGTAGGGAGAGCCGGGGAGCGCGCGCGGGTCGGTCCGGAGCGCGCCAACGACCTGCTCATCCCGCACGAGGACGACGTTCCCGCGCACCCCGAGGAGCTCCGCGACAAGAAGGAAGCGCTCCTGGCCCTCCTCACCCCGGCGCTCGACCTCGATCGTCACGGCGCGCTCCCAGCCTTGCTGAGCCACGGCCACGATCCGCCCGCCGCGCAGGTGCTTCCGCAGGAGCATCACGAACGGGGAGGGCTTCGCCGGATTGGGGAGGTCGAGCTCCGTCAAGTGGATCGCCGCTTCCCCGGGAGAGACGAGGAGGCGGAGATCCCTCCCCGCGAAGAGGTGGAGGACGAACGTCTCCCGCTCGGGCTGGTAGATCGCCCGGATCGAGGCGCCCAGGACGACGCGCTCCCACTCCCAAAGCGAGGCCGCGATCGCCAGTCCGTCCATGTCCCCTCTGGTTGATGGATTGAGTCTAGACCGCTATAATCGCGATTATACCGCCGGCGTAGCTCAGTCGGTAGAGCTACGGTTTCGTAAACCGTGGGTCGGA
>CAYHEK010000015.1:0-14584 GCA_964355545.1 uncultured Thermotogae bacterium
CGCTTGAGGCGACGGACGACGCACGGGAGGCGATCGTCCGTTTTCAGGAAGAGATCGTGCGGGAGATGGAAGAGGACGAGCTGATCCGGCGCCTGGTGACGAACCCCGAGGAACTGGAACACCTGATCCACAGCGCCCCGGGCGACGACGCGTGGCGATGGCGCCTTGGCCTCTTCCCGGCGGTCCTCGAGTGGGTTCAGGCAAGGCAGGAGCGGGGTGAGATCGTGGCGGAGGACCCGGAGGTCGTGGCGTCGGTCCTGGGAATGATCCAGTTCCTCCCGACGCACGAGGACGACCTTGACCCGGCGATCTACCCGAAGCTGATGAAGCTCATGGTGCAAGTCATCGCGGACGGGCTAACGTGCCCGGCGAGGAAGGCGAGGAAAGGATGAACCAGTCAACCATTCGCATGGCCTGGCGGGGCCTGTGGCGCCACCCGCGACGGACCGCGCTCATGATCGGGATGGTCGCCTTCGCGAGCCTCGTGATCATTCTCCTCTGGGGGACGATGGACGGGTTCATGGCGTCGATGACCGACTCCCAGATCTCGATCGACCAAGGAAGCCTGAAGGTGCGCGCGGCGGGGTACGCCGAAGACCCGGCCCCGGAGCATGGGCTTACTCCAGACGCCCTGTCCCAGGCGGCGGCCGCTCTCGAGCAAGCGGGAATCGAGCGGTACGCGCCCCGGCTCTCGGCCTACGGCATGGTGAAGAGCGCCTACGGCGCCACGGGAGTGGAGATTCGCGGGATCGACCTTGTGCGCGAGCAAAGCGTGACGACGCTCCCAAAGCGGATCGCGAGCGGCCGCGGCCTGGAAAAGCCGGGCGAGGTCCTCTTGAGCGCCGACCTCGCCAAGCGCCTCGACGTGCGTCTGGGGGAGCGCGTGGTCCTCCTGGCGCAGGGGGAGAAGGCCCCCGAGTCGCTCGCCTTCAGCGCGGTCGGGTTCTTCGCCTCGGGGATACCAAACCTCGACAAGAGCGCGGTCCTCGTCTCGATCGACGACGCGCGGCGGCTCACGGGCTGGCAGGGCGCGACGGAGATCGCCGTCGCTCTTCCGCGCTCGCAAGACGCCGACAAGGTGGCAGGGAAGCTGGGAGGGCTCCTGGGGACGGGATTTGACGTGCAGAGCTTCCTCTCCCTCAACCCGCTCCTCGGGCAGATGCTCAAGATCGCCAAGGTCGAGATGGTGCCGATGATGCTGATCCTGGCGCTCCTGGCAGGCTTCGGGGTGGCGAACACGGTCCTCTTCTCCGTGCTCGAGCGAACGCGCGAGTTCGGGGTGATGGTCGCCGTCGGCATGTCGCCGAAGCGCTTGGCGCGAATGGTGGAGACCGAGTCGCTCCTCGCCTCCGCGGTCGGCTTCCTCGTCGGTGGCGCGGCCGGGTACCTCCTCCTCCTCGTGATGAGCCGGGGGATCTCGATCGGGACACAGTGGGCAGAGATGGGTGGGGACTTCGCCATGCCGACGACGCTCTACGCCTCGACCTCCGGGTGGTACTGGCTCGCCAGCTTCTCCGTCGTGATCGTGACGGGCCTCGTCGCCGCCTGGTACCCGGCGCGGCGCGCGGCGGCGCTCGAGCCCGTGGAGGCGATCCGCGAGAACTAGCCATGACCCACAGGCCACAGGCTACGAGCCACATGCTACATGCTACGTGCCACAGGCTACGAGCTCCGAACTGACGACAAGAAGTGAGGTAACGCAGATGAAGAAGACGATACCAGTGCTTGCAGCGGCAGCGTTCGTCGCACTCCTTCTCCCCGTGACGGCTCTCGTCTCGGCGCAGGACCTGACCGCCTTTCAAGTGATGGACAAGGCCAGGGCGAACTGGCAGGGAGACACGTTCCACGGGCTCGTCACCCTCGACGTCACGCAGGGGGCCCAGTCCCGCTCGTATCGGGTGGAGGTCTGGTCGCAGGGAGAGACGCTCGGACTCATCCGCTTCCTCGCGCCGGCCGCGGACGCGGGCTCCGGCTACCTGATGGATGGCGATGACTTGTGGTACTACGCGCCGGCGGCCGGGAAGGCGGTGAGCCTCCCCAAGATGGCGCTCTCCGACAGCCTCTTCGGGAGTGGACCGGCCCTGGAGGACCTCCTGCACGGGACGCTCTCCGAGGATTACGAGGCGACGATGACGCGAGACGGCACGGACTACCTTCTCACGCTCACCCCCAAGCCCCAGGCGCCGGTCGTCTACGGACACCTCGCGGTGAGGATCCGAGAGGACTTCGCCATCGTCTCCATCGACTACTATGACCAGCGGGGCGCGGTCCTGCGCACGGCCAAGTTCTCGGAGTACCTCAATCTGCCTGGCCGGATCGTGGCGACGCTCATTGTGGTCGAGGAGAAGAACGGCGACCGCTCGGTCGAACGACTGGAGAAGCCTGAGTTCAACGTCGCGATCGATCCGAAGCTCTTCACGGTCGAGTACCTGGAGGCGGGGAAGTGAAGCAGGCGTGGCGTCACCTCTGGCGAAACCGACGGCGGAGCCTCCTGACCCTTCTTGCCGTCCTGATTCCTGTGTTCATCCTCGTCCTGGAACTGGGGCTCCTGAACGGGGAGAACAAGAGCCTGTTCGAGAACACGGTCAAGTTCGAGACCGGCCACCTCCAGATCCAGAAGGCAGGGGACCGGCCGGAGGGAGGCGCCCTTCCGCTGATCGACGACCCACAGGAGATCCTGTCCATCGTCGATCACACGCCGGGGATCGCCTGGCGCACGGTGCGCCTCGACCTCCCGGCGCTCGTCTCGAACGGCGGCCGCTCCCAGGGGATCCTGATTCAGGGGGTAGTCCCCGAGGAGATCGGCCAGGTGAGTCCGATCGGGAAGCTCATCGAGGAAGGAACGTACCTCAAGACCGGCGAGGCGGGAGTCGTGATCGGAAAGGAGCTCTCTAGTCTCCTCGCGGTCAAGGTGGGAGACGACCTTGTCCTCATCGGCGCCCACCCCGACACGGGGATCGGCGCGGCGGACGTCCCCGTCGTGGGCGTGTACACGGCTCCGGACCCCTCGCTCGGCCGGACCGTCGTTCAGGTCGACCTCGCGCTCGCCCAGACCCTCGCTCGGCGGCCGGGCGCGGCGACCTCGATCGTGGCGTTCGCAAGTGGAGTCGCGGGACCGTGGGACGCCCCGAAGATCGACCGCGTGGTGAAGGAGCTCCGTGCCCAGCTCTCCGCCGACTACAAGGTGGTCGACTTCCGGGAGCTCGCTTTGGACCTGAAGACATTCGAGACCGTCGTCCGACCGATCCACGTGCTGTTCATGGCGATCTTCTTCATCCTGGGCGGGCTCGTCGTCCTGAACACGCTCTTCCTCTCAGTGATCGAGAGAACGCGTGAGCTCGGCGTGGTCCTTGCCCTGGGGGCCTCCCGGAGGCGCGTGATGCGGATGGTGCTGACCGAGGCGCTCTTGCTCGCGCTGGTCGGAGCCGGGATCGGCGCTCTCCTCGGAGCTGGCCTCGTCGGGCTCGCTGAGTCGGGCGGCGGCCTCAAGCTCCCGGGGGTCTACAGCGACTTCGCGCGGGTGATGGGCATGGAGCCGGTGCTCCACATGCGAGTGACGCTCTCGGAGCTTGTGATGTCTGGGCTCGCCATGGTCGGTGTGGCCCTTCTGGCCGCGTGGGTCCCGGCGCGCCGCGCGGCAGCCCTCGAGCCGGTGGAGGCGATGCGACATGTCGACTAACCCTGTGATGCGGACAGAGAAGCTCGTGAAGACCTACAAGACCGACTCCGTCGAGACGCCCGCCCTGCGCGGCGTGGGCCTCGAGCTTTGCCGCGGTGAGTTCACGGCCGTCGCCGGACCCTCCGGGTCGGGGAAGTCGACGCTCCTACATCTCTTGGGGGGACTCGACCGGCCGACGTCGGGGGAGATCTTCCTCGACGGCGTCTCGCTCTCAAGCCTTTCGCGCGACGCGCTCTCGCGACTGCGTCTCGAACGGATCGGGTTCGTCTTCCAGTCGTACAACCTGATTCCCGTCCTGACCGTCCTCGAGAACACCGCCTTCGTCTTGGAGCTGCGCGGAGTCGCGCTGCGGGAACGGATCGCCCGCGCGCGGAAGATCCTGGGGGAACTGGGGATCGAGAAGTACGCGAACCAGTTCCCGAGCCGCATCTCGGGAGGGGAGCAGCAGCGCGTCGCCGTCGCCCGCGCCGTGGTCGCCGAGCCGGCGATCGTCCTCGCCGACGAGCCGACGGCGAACCTCGACTCGGTGACGAGCCTCGAGCTGATCGACCTCATGCGCCACTTAAACAGCGAGCACGCGGCGACCTTCCTCTTCGCGACGCACGACAGCCGCCTCCTCGGCCGTGTGACGCGCCTCGTCACCTTGGAGGACGGCCGGATCACCCGCGACGAGCGCCGGTCCGAGGACTGAGCGACGCGGTTTGACGCGGGCCGACGCCCCTGCGGCTCCTCTCGGCCCAAGTCCTCCCCGAGCGGTCTTCCCCCGGCCGATCCTCTTCTCTCTTTCGGAGCTACTCCTCCAGCCGGAACGGTGGGTAGCGGTCGGTCATCAGGCCAGCGTAGGCAAGGACGCGGTAGCTCCAGCGGTTCATCCCCAGGACGAGGTCGAAGAGGTCCTTGGGGTACTTCCCGCTGAAGAGGAGCGCGACCGCCCCGAACAGGCTGAGGATGATCACGAGCCCGCCGTAGTGAGGGCCCCAGCCTCCTTGGAAACTCGTCAGGATGAGGTAGTGCGGGATCGCGAGGAGCCACCACTTCACGAGGACGAGCCCGCGGGAGAGCCTCTCCGGGTAGGGCACGTCGAGGTCGGCCGGGTAGCCACCGGCCTTGAGGGTGAACGGCGGGTACTCGTCGGTCGCCAGGGCCTGGTAGCCGTAGAAGCCGACCCGCCACGTCCAGCGCAGGACGCCCACGTTGAACTCAAAGAGCCCGCGCGGGTAGCGGCTGGTGAAGAGGATCGCGAAGAGTGAGATGACCCACGAGACAGAGAATGCAACCCACAGGAGAGCAAGGACGATGTAGTGCGGGATGAGGAGGAACCACTTGATGAGCCAAAGCCCCGGCGAGAGGGATTCGTCCTTCTCGCCCTTGAACACGAGCGGGTAGCCCAAGGGTGGGACGAGGGTGGGCTCCGGCCCTCGACGCTCGATCCCCGTCCGCGTCCCGCGCGCGGCGAGGAAGACGAGGAGGATCCCCAGGGCGAGGAGCGCCACGCCGCCCGCGAGGAGCCCGATCCCCACGCCGAGGAGCCAAGGGGCCCGCGCGCCGATCGAGCCGGAGAGGGCGACGCCCTTCGAGCCGTCGGCGTTCATCAGGACGAGGACCCACGCCCCCGGCTCGAGGTCCCACGTGAGGGCCTGCGTCCCGGTCCCTATAGCGCTCGCCCGCCAGAACCGCTGCGCGGTCGGGCTCTGGGGCGTTGACGCGCCCGGCTGGTCGCGGTAGACGACACGATGCGGATGAAGCTCGTACCCACTGATCTCGGCGTACGGGACGCCGGCGAGGTAGCTCTCCACGTCCCGTCGCTCGCCGATCCCGAGGAAGAGAGGCTTCTCGGGATCGCTCACCTGCGCCTCGACCCGCACGGTGACCGCGTTCCCCCACCACCACGGCCATCCTCCCTCGATGCGGGCCGGCGCGGTGATGGCGTAGGAATCCCGATCGAGATGGATCGACCTCGCCGTGACGAACCCCGCCTCGTCGGTGAGGGTCCCCTCGACCACGACGAGCGCCCCGCCGCCGAGGAAGAGACAGACCCCGATGAGGAGGACGAGACTCCCCACGACCAATAGTGCAACCCTCCCTCCGCTCATGCCGTCACCCCTTTCATGCGATCGTCGAATCGCGAAACGACTCTTCCACTCCCACCTCGATCCTAGCGATCGCCGCGGGTGCAGGCAAACGCGCGGGAGGGATGTGGGGGAAGCCGGGGTACTCGAGAGCCCGCGCGAATCAGGCCGGTTTCCTCCTTTGAACGGCCGCCTCCGGGGCGACGGATCGTGTCCGGCGACCCAGCTTCTTCACCCCGGCGATTTCACTTCCCGCCGCGTGGACGCTAAGATGGTCGAGTTGGTTGAGTCAGTGTGGTGAAGAAAAGGAGGGGAAAGATGAAACGTCTCGTGCAGGTGGTGGGGTTTCTCGTGGTCACGGCGGCAGTCTCGCTAGCCGTCCTTGCGAATGGAGGTGGGTCCGGGTACGAAGGCAGCGTGGAGATGGACGTCGGCCTCTTGCCCTCGTTCTCGACCTCTCTGGGGGCCGACCTCACCCTGAACATGGGCGAGTGGTCGCTTGTGAGCTCGGCCGACTTCCTCCTCTATCCTCCGATCGCGGGCGACGGGCGCTTCAAGCTCCTGTGGGAAGGGGAGTGGCTCTCCGTAGGCGCCTACGTCGACCTTGGCTACATCCCGCTTGGATTCAACGGACTGGGCGTGATCCTGACGGCGACCGCGGAGCCGTGGTGGTTGACGAGCGATACGTACCTTTTTCTTTCCACGGTGTCCTTCCTCGAGTACCTGGAGCTTGGGATGACGTTCCTCAACACCACGCTTGACACCGCCGGGACGACGACCCTCGTTGGGACGATCGCGCTCGGCGTCTGGCCACTGCCGCCCTTCTCCGGGCTCCTCACCGGAACACTTGAGCTCACGTCTGGCGACCTCACCCTGACGAGCGTCTCCAGCCTCACCCTGCTCGATTGGGCCTTCTCTGAGACGATCAAGTTGAGCTACGCCTTCGCGCCCTTCACCGCGAGCGCCTGGCTCGCCGTGAACACCGGCGGAGGGCTGAGCGCCGGCCTTGGGATCACGTGGGAGTTCTCGGGATAGGCTGAGTCACCAAAAGAGTGGTTTGCGCCTCGATAGAGGCCGAGGAGCCGCTTTCTTCAAAGAAAGCGGCTCCTCCTTCGGTAGCGTCGACGCGACGGCGGGAATGTCGGAAGACAAGGTCTGAGCTCGCTTCTTTTTTCTTCGCTTCCTCAGTGACTTCTGTGATCTGCGGATCCGGACTGCGCTCGATGTGGGCGGCCCTCCATCCTAATTCGTTGGGCCGCCTGCCGACAGGTCCTTCACTGCGCGGACGTGGAGGCTGACTGCGAAGACCTCAGCGTCTCCGGAGGCGGAAAGTTCGACGGCGTCGGAGATCTCCTGGGCGGTCTCCGGACGTCGGGGGTGGCGCGAACGCTTCCCGCGACCGATCTCGGCGGAGTCGCGTCGGACGATCCCCGCCGGCCGTTCCGTGAGGACCTCGACCTCGCGGAACCCCGCTTGCGCGATGGCGGCGAGGTACTCCTCCTTCTTAATGGCCCCACCGATGCAGCCTGCGACCGAGTCGGGATCGCGGCCGACCTCCGGCGGGAGCTCGGCGACGAGGACGATGTCCGAGACGAGCATCCGCCCGCCCGGTCGCAGGGCGCGGTAGGCCTCGCGGAAGACCCGAGGCTTGTCCGGGGAGAGGTTGATGACGCAGTTCGAGATCACGACGTCGGCGGAGGCATCGGCAACCGGCAGGTGCTCGATCTCGCCGAGGCGGAACTCGACGTTGTCGTACCCGCCTTCCCGGGCGTTTTCCCACGCCTGGTCGATCATCTCCGGGGTCATGTCCACGCCGATGACCCGTCCTGCCTTGCCCACCCTGCGCGCCGCGAGGAAGCAGTCGATCCCCGCGCCGGCGCCGAGGTCAAGGGCGACGTCTCCCTCCCGAAGCGAGGCGAGGGCCGTCGGATTGCCGCAGCCCAGGCCGAGGTTCGCCCCGTCTGGGACCGAGGCAAGCTCGTCGTCGGTATAGCCAAGGAGCTCTTTTGCCACCCGTTGTGACGTCTTGTCAGAACAGCTCGAGCCGCAGCAGGTGCTCTCGCCTCGGGCCACACGGCCGTACGCGCGCCGCACCGCCTTCCTCACCTCGTCATCGCTCACGACGTCCCTCCTCGTTCTTTTGTCTTCGTTCTCCGTGGTCTGCGGCCTTCCCGGCGCCGAGGAGCACCGGCCGAAGGAGCTCCTCGATCTTCGCCGTGAGGTCGTTCGCCTTGGAAAGCGTCAGGCAGACCACCCTCCCGTCCTTTTCCCACGTGGTGATCGCGAGCTTGTCACCCGGCGCGATCCCGGCCTGATCGCGCAGCTCCTTCGGGAGCACCATCTGCCCGCGAGCATCGACACTCACGATCGCCACCACCTGACAGGTCCCCGGCCCGCCGCAGCAGGCGGCCGGGGTTTCGTGGGTCTCCTTCGATTTCGGCATCGGTTCCTCCTAAATATTCCGCCCGAGCTGATTCTTCTGAATAATCAGGGATGGAGTATATCGCAGAATGTCGCTGAGTCAAGAGGGTCAGGGTCAGGTCTTGACATGCAAGTTTTCTCGTTGCTCTCGGCACACCATCTTGATCACTGCCGAGACCATCAAAGGGGTCAGGCCTGCTCTTGATCTTTGACGCCTTATGTCGCTTCTCAAGTGGCGAGGTGGGGCCTCGCCGGGAGACGGTGCGGAGTCGCGTCGTGCGCTCCTACATTCGCCGGTTCTCTGATCGCCTCCGCTTCGGCCAGCCGGGAATTGGGGGGTCTCGACGCCGTGCTGCTCGTGGGCTCCTGCGCAGAGGCGGGGGCGCTGAAGGGGCCCGGCCTCCAGGCTCATCAGAAGAAAGGGGCGGATTCACGCCCTGCCCCGTTTGTGCTACGCTAGACTGTCTCAAGTGGCCAGAGAAAAGGAGGTTCACGGTGACGAGACGGATCTTGTGTCCAGGCATCGGCCTTCTTCTGTTAGTCCTCGCTCTTGCGGGGTGTGACTGGTTCGCCCCGCCCCTGCCGCCGACGGTGACGCTCGTCCCGGCGAGCGGCGCGGTCAACACGAGGGTCACGATCGTCGGAACGGGCTTCGGTGCATCGCAGGCCGGAAGCGCGGTCTCGTTCGATGGGGTCGCGGCCTCCGTCCTCTCCTGGAGCGACACGAGCATCTCGGTCCGCGTCCCCGTGCTTCCGACCCCCGGCGGCGAGTCAACCGTCGCCCCGGTGGTCGTGACGGTCGGCGGCGAGATCGCCGGCACCGGGACGTTCACCGTGCTCCGCGGCATCCTCTACGTGGCCGAGCGATGGCTTAACCAGGTGATTTGTCTCGCGAACCCGGACGGAGCCGAGTCGATCGACCTCACGACGAGCGGGGTTGCGCGGTGGCCGCAGTGGTCACCGGACGGGACGAGGATCGCCTTCATGCGCAACTTCGAGGGGAACGAGGAGATCTACGTCATGGGCGCGGACGGGACGGACGAGCTCCGCCTGACGAACAACCTCGCGCTCGACCAGTTCCCCGCGTGGTCGCCCGACGGGGCGAACATCGTCTTTCAGTCGAACCGGGACGGGAACTACGAGGTGTACGTCACGGACGCCAACGGCGGGAGCCCGATCAACCTCACGCGCCACGCCGACGTCGACGCCTGGCCTTCGTGGTCGCCCGACGGCACGAAGATCCTCTTCTACTCCATGCGTCCGCCTGTGTTGCACACCTCTGGCGACGTCCGGCCGACCATCATCTTCGACGGCGACAACCTGGAAGTGATGATCATGGACCCCGACGGGAGCGACGTGACCGACCTCTCGGAGAACCTCCAGACCGACTGGTTCCCCTTCTGGTCCCCGGACGGGACGAAAATCGCTTTCCAGAGCGACCGCGACGGCACGGGGGAGATCTTCTCCATGGCGAGCGACGGAACGAACCAGAGGAACCTCACGGGGAACCCTGCGCTCGATGGCGCGCCGGCCTGGTCTCCCGACGGATCGAAGATTGCCTTCGTCAGCATGCGCGACGGGAACGAGGAGATCTACGTGATGAACGCCGACGGCTCCGGCCAGATGCGGCTGACGAACAACGCGGCCTGGGACGCCGGCCCCTCCTGGTCACCGGACGGGACACAGATCGCGTTCGAGAGCGGCCGGGACGGAGACTACCGCGTCTACGTCATGGACGCCGACGGCACGGACCAGCGCAGGCTCACGCACGAGAGGAGCGGCTACCCGGTCTGGACCGAGTCCCGCTGGGTCGTGGCGAGGCCGGGGCCCTGAGGAAGGACGGCTTCGGGCGCCGTCTTCCGGTTCCCGTAGGGGGAGGGGCCATTCCGGACGTCGCGACGCTTCGGGTGTCTCCGCCCAGCGGACCGTGCCCTCCCGCCCTACCCCGCTGCCGATTGCCTTTTGCGCGGCTCGTGAGTATGATCCACCCCCGGTGGCCGAAAGCGACGGTCCCCGTGGACAAAACGATAGATCTGAAACATCGGAGAACGCCGTGAGGGGGCTGCCGGGGGGGGTATGGTAGAGGACGTTCTCCTGCTCGTCGCGGTGTTTGCACCGTTCGGCGGAGCGCTCTTCCTTCCTCTTTTTGGCCAAATCTCGACGTACCTCCGCAACTACCTCGCGTTCGCCTTTGTCCTGGCGTCGCTGGGTTGCTCACTTGCGCTCGTCCCCGGCGCTCTTGCCGGCCAGGTCCCGTCATTCACCGTCTCCGGGCCCCTGGGGCTTTCGCTTGGCTTCGGCGCGGACGCCCTCGCCGTCTTCATGGCGATCGTCTCCTCGCTCGTCGGGGCGATCATCATCCTCTTCTCGTTCGACTACATCAGCCACTACGAAAACCAGAACGAGTACTACCTGATGGCTGTCTTGTTCCTTGGTTCAATGATGGGTCTCGTCTTCTCGACGAACCTCGTCTTCCTCTTCGTCTTCTGGGAGATCACCGGGATCGCGAGCTGGAGGCTCATCGGCTTCTACCGCGGAAAGACGGATGTGCTCAAGGCGGACAAGGCCTTCCTGGTCACGGCGCTCGGAGCCCTCGTGATGCTCGTGGGGATTCTCGCTGTCTACGGCCTCACGGGGACGTTCGACCTCACCGCGATGAAGGGGTTTTCGCTCCCGTGGTCGGTCTCGGCGCTCCTCCTCGTGGGGATGCTCTCCAAGTCGGCGACCCTCCCCTTCCAGACATGGCTTCCCGACGCCGGCGTGGCCCCCTCGCCCGTCACCGCCCTCCTGCACGCCGCGGTCCTCGTCAAGATCGGCGTGTACGTGTTCGCGCGGCTCTTCCTCGCGACCTTCGCCTTCGACGAAGCGCTGCGCACGGGGATCGTCGCGATCGCGGCGGCGAGCGCCCTCGTGAGCGCGGGGGCGGCACTGATCGACACGGACTTTAAGCGGATCGTTGCCTACTCCACGGTGAGCCAGATCGGCTTCATCTTCCTCGGGTTTGCGAGCGGGACCCCGCTCGGCGCGGCCGGCGCGCTCCTCTACATCCTGATGCACGGCCTCGCCAAGGCCGGGCTCTTCCTCTCGGCGGGGATCGTCGAGCAGAATGCCGGGACGAAGGACATCACGAAGCTCGGCGGCCTTTACCGCACGATGCCCTGGACCGCGGGGGCGTTCCTCCTGTGCGTCTTCTCGGTCATGGGGATCCCGCCCTTCGGCGGCTTCTTCGGCAAGTACCTCGTGATCTCTTCTGCGGTCTTAAGCGGCGAGCTCGCCCTCGGGGCCGTCTTCCTCGCGGGTGCCTTCCTCACGATCCTCTACCTCTTCCGGCTCTTCTCGAAGGTCTTCCTCGGCGAGACGAAGGGGACGCCGGCCGTGGAGAAGTCGCGCCTCATGGTCGCCTGCGTCGTCCTCCTTGCGGCCCTCTCCCTCGCCGGCGGGCTCCTCGTGAGCTGGCCGTCTCTTCTCGCCAAAGTCGCGGTCTTCCAGATGCTCGGGGTGAGCGGATGAGCCCGTACCTCCTTCCTCTCGCGATCGGCCTCCCGATCGTCGCTTGTCTCCTCGCCCTAGCGCTCCCGAGCCGCAGAGCGCGCTGGGCGGCCGGGGCCCTCGCCGCGTTCACCTCCGCGCTGGAGCTCGGCCTCGCGATCTACCTCTTCCCGCACGACCTCGCGATTGCCTACCCCTGGATGGGGTTCGGGATCGAGTTTGCCCTGAGACTATCGCGTTTCAGCGCGTTCATCTTGCTTGCCATCGCGAGCTTCGGGTTCCTCGTCTCCGTCTACTCGAGCGTCTCCATGGCCGGCTCCCCCTCGTCGCGGCGCTACCACGCCTGGGTCCTCCTGACCCTAGGGATGGCGGCCGGCGCGGTCCTCGCGGACAACCTGGTCCTTCTCCTCGTCTTCTGGGAGGGCCTCGCCCTCACCCTGTTCGCCATGATCGCGGCGGGGAAGACAAGGCCGTTCGGGACGGCGATCAAGGCGTTCGTCATCGCCGGGGTCACCGAGCTGTGCATGACGTTCGGCGTCATCCTCGCCGGACACCTCGCGGGGACGCTCTCCATGTCGGCGATCCGCCTCCCGCTCGACGGGTTGGGAAGCGTGGCCTTCCTTCTCCTCATGATCGGGGCGATCGGGAAGGCGGGAGCGATGCCCTTCCATAGCTGGATTCCAGACGCGGCGGTCGACGCGCCGCTTCCCTTCATGGCGCTCCTCCCGGCGAGTCTCGAGAAGCTTCTTGGGATCTACTTCCTCGCGCGGATCTCGCTCGACCTGTTCACCCTCAAGCCCGAGTCGTGGGTCTCGCCGGTCCTCATGGGAGTCGGCGCGGCAACGATCCTTCTCGCGGTGATGATGGCCCTCGTGCAGAAGGACTACAAGCGCCTTCTCTCCTACCACGCCATCAGCCAGGTCGGCTACATGATCCTCGGGATCGGGACGGCTCTCCCGATCGGGATCGTCGGCGGGCTCTTCCACATGGTGAATAATGCTCTCTACAAGTCGTCCCTCTTCCTCTCCAGTGGATCGGTGGAGAGGCAGGCGGGAACGACGGACCTTGGGAAGCTCGGAGGGCTCTGGCGCAAGATGCCGGTGACCGCGATCTGCTTCGTCATCGCCGCCGTGTCCATCTCAGGAGTCCCGCCGTTCAACGGATTCTTCTCCAAGGAGCTCGTGTACGACGGGGCGCTTGAGCGGGGCTGGATCTTCTACGCCGTCGCGCTTCTTGGGTCCTTCTTCACGGCGGCCTCCTTCCTGAAGCTGGGACACGCCGCCTACTTCGGGAAGCCGGCCGAGGAGACGCGGAAGGTGAAGGAGGCCCCCTGGCCGATGCTTTTCCCGATGATCGTCCTCGCCGGGCTGTGCGTCCTCTTTGGGGTCGCGAACAGCCTTCCACTGAGGCACCTGATCGAGCCGGCGGTTGGAGGAGCGCTGGGTGAGGGGGAGAGCTTCGCCGGGTTCCCGTCGAGCCGCGTCCTCGTCGGGCTGACCCTCGCCGTGCTGGTCGGGGCTTGCCTCAACCACGCGTTCGGCGTGAGGCGGACCGGGAGGGGACTCGGGGCGGTCGACCACATCCACTACGCGCCCGGCCTGCACACGGTCTACGGCGCTGCGGAGAAAGGCTGGCTTGACCCGTACACCATTGGGCGGTGGGTCGTGAAAGCCTGCGCCGTTTTTCTCTTCTGGATCGACCGGGTGATCGACTGGCTGTACGCCGGCCTCGCCACGAAGTCGGCGCTCGGTGTCGCGTGGGTCCTGCGGGTGGCGCACAACGGGAACCTGAACCGCTACATCCTCTGGTCGATCGCCGGGGCGATCGCGGTCATCCTCTTTGTCTTCGCATTCTTCGGGGGGCTACGATGAGCGACTTCCTGCTCCTCGTCCCCTTTGGCGCCCTCGTCCTCTCGAACCTTCTCCCGAAGCGGGCCCGCGGTGCCGCGTCGTGGATCTCCTTTGGCATCCTCGCCGCGGAGGCCGTGGCCGCGTTTCTCGAGCGGTTCGTCGTGATCGACTGGTCTTTCCTCGCGCCGCTCGAGCGTGTCCTTGGGTTCCACCTCGCGGTCGATCATTTGAGCGGGGTGCTCCTTCTCTGCGCCGGGATCGTCGGCATGGCGGCCCTCCTCGTTGCGCGCCGGACCCTCTCTGACCCGCGCGACCGGTTCACCTTCGCGAACCTCGTCCTCGTCGCGCTCGTCGGGATGAACGGGATCGCCATGGTGCGGGACCTGTTCACCCTGTACGTCTTCGTCGAGGTGACCGCGGTCGCGACCTTCATCCTGATCACCCTCCGGCACGAAGGGCAAGCCTTCGAGGGCGCCTGGAAGTACATCATCCTGTCGGCGGTGGCGAGCGTCCTCATGCTCTCGTCGATCGCGCTCTTCCTCCTCTCGGTCGGCGGGATCTCGCTCGACGAGGTGAAGGCAGCGCTCGGGCCTCCAGGGACCCTTCCGTGGGTGGCGACGGCGCTCTTCCTGTGCGGTCTCTTCGTTAAGGGAGCGCTCGTCCCGTTCCACGGCTGGCTTGCCGACGCGTACACCGCCGCGCCGGCGCCGGTGTCCGTGTTCATGGCCGGGATCGTCACCAAGGCCTCGGGGATCTTCGCCCTCCTGCGGATCGTCTCTTCCACCGTCGGGACGGCACTCCCCGGCCGCGAGATCCTGCTCGTCGTGGGGGCGCTCACCATCGTGGTCGGAGCGTTCCTCGCGCTCGGGCAGTCGAACATGAAGCGGATGCTCGCCTACTCGAGCGTGAGCCAGATGGGCTACATCGTGCTCGCGCTCGGGGGCGACCTGCGCCTGGGGATCGTGGCCGCGGCGCTCCACTTCTTCAATCACGCGGTCTCCAAGTCCCAGCTCTTCGCGAACGCCGCGGCGATCGAGGAAAGGCTGGGGACCCTGGACATGGACAAGATGGGCGGG
>CAYHEK010000015.1:14684-24221 GCA_964355545.1 uncultured Thermotogae bacterium
CGCCGCGGCGATCGAGGAAAGGCTGGGGACCCTGGACATGGACAAGATGGGCGGGATCGCGGCGCGGATGCCGGTGACCGGCGGGACGACGGCCGTCGCGACCCTGTCCATCGCCGGGCTTCCGCCCCTCGCTGGCTTCTGGAGCAAGCTTTTGATCGTGATGGCCCTGTGGAACGCGAAGGAGTACGCCTTTGCCGCGGTCGCGATCCTCACGAGCCTGGTGACGCTCGCCTACTTCCTCTCCCTGCAGCGGCGGGTCTTCTTTGGGAAGACGCTGCCGCAGTGGGCTGAGGTGCGCGAGGCCGGGATCGGGCTCCTCGTGCCCGTGGTCGCTCTCGCCCTGATCACGGTTTTACTGGGCCTGGGGTTCCCCTTCGCCCTGCACGTCCTTCTGGGAGGCGGAAGATGAGCTTGATGACCGCCCTCCTCGTCGTCTTGGTGCTTGCGGCCTTGTGGGCGTCGATGGCGACCCTGCTCCTCCGCGCGACCCTCGCCCTCGCCCTCACGAGCGCGATGCTCGCTGTGGTCATGTTTAGCCTAGGCGCGACCTTGGCCGGGGTCATCGAGCTTTCCGTGTGCGCGGGGCTCATCTCGGTCGTCTTCGTGAGCGTCACGAGCCTCACGCAGCGGCGGCCGTTTAAGGACTACGCCGCCCGAAGAAAAAGCCGGCTCCGTCGGTTCTGGCCGCTTCCCTTCGTCCTGATCGGCCTGGGGGTCGGCCTCTCCTTCGTCCACGCGCCCGTCCAGATCGCGATGCCCTTGCCGACGCCGGACGGCGACGTGCGCACGGTCCTGTGGAATCTGCGGCAGCTCGACCTCTTCGGACAGATCCTGATCCTGCTGGCGGGGGTCTTTGGGGTGCTCGTCCTCTTCAAGAAGGAGGCGAAGGATGGCGATTGAGATCCCGCAATCCTTCTGGCTCTACTTCCTCTTCTTCGCCCTCCTCCTCGTCGACGGGCTGTGGTGCATGCTCGCCACCCGGAACCTCGTGCGGATCTTGATTGGGCTTGAGATCCTGATGAAGTCGGTCACCTTCTTCCTCGTCGTCGCCGGATACCTCTCCGGGAGGATGGCGCTCGCGCAGGCGCTCGTCATCACGGTGATCGTCATCGAGGTCGTTGTGGTCGTGGTCGTCGCGGGGGTCATCCTCGGCTTCTTCCGCAAGCACGACTCCCTCGACGTGGACAAGACGCGCACCATGAAGGGGTAGGCGATGTCGATACCGGTCGTTCTCCTCGCTCCACCCGTCGCCCTCACGCTCCTCGTCTTCGTCGTGTGGACCCTCTCGGCCGCCTCGACCCCACTCGCGTTCCGGAGGAAGGGGCCGCGCGGGGCGCTGGACAAGCCCTACGCTGGCGGCGAGGACGTGGAGAAGCAGCGCTTCCAGCCTGACTACAGCCAGTTCTTCCCGTTCGCCTTCTTCTTCACTATCCTGCACGTGGTCACGCTGATCGTCGCCACCTCCCCGACCGGCGTCGCCGGGAGCCTCGCCTTCGCTATCGTCTACGTCCTCGGCGCGCTTCTCGCCCTCTTCATCCTCTTCCGGAGGTAGAGCCCCGCATGAACGTCTGCCGCAGAATGGTTCGTTGGGGACAGAGGAAGTCCCCGTGGATCCTTCACTTCAACACAGGCGCCTGCAACGCGTGCGACATCGAGATCATCGCTGCCTTGACACCCCGCTTCGACCTCGAGCGCTTCGGGGTTCTCCTCAAAGGGACGCCGCGGCACTGCGACGTCCTCGCCTGCTCCGGGCCGGTGACGAAGCAGATCTGGCCGCGGCTTGTCCGCATCTACGAGCAGATCCCGGAGCCGAAGCTCGTCGTCGCGGTCGGAAGCTGCGCCACGAGCGGCGGAGTCTTCGGAGGGCTGTACAATGTCCTGGGCGGGATCGACCAGGCGATTCCCGTCGCGGCGTACATCCCGGGGTGTCCCGCGAGCCCGCAGGCGATCATCGACGGGTTCGTGAAGCTCCTGAAGACACTCGAGGAGAAACGATGAGCGAAGCCGAGACCGTACAAGCCGAGCTCGTGGCGAAGTTCCCGTACCTTGCGGGCGCGGTCAAGGTGCAGCGCGCCCGGCGCGTGTGGGTCGAGGTGAACCGTGAGAGGTTCGCCGAGGTCTTCGACTACCTCGTGAAGGGCCTCGATTTCTCGAACCTGTGCACCATCACCGGGCTCGATGAGGGAGCGGACCTCGGGTTTATCTACCACCTCGCGAGAAACGGCGGTTTGATGGTGAACGCGAAGACGCGCGCGCCGAAGGGCGAGTCGATCCGCACGGTCACCCCCTACTTCCCGGGTGCGGCGATCTACGAGCGGGAGGTCGAGGACCTCTTTGGAGCGCGGGTGGAAGGGCTTCCGGAGGGCTCCCGCTACCCGCTTCCCGACGACTGGCCTGCGGGCGAGCATCCGCTCTTGAAGGACTGGAAACCCAAGGGGACTGGTGCGGGGGAGAAAGGAGCGGCGAATGAGTGACAAGGAGAGAACCGTCCGCGTCCCCATCGGACCGCAACACCCGGCGCTCAAGGAGCCGGAGAGCTTCATGGTCGACGTGCGCGGGGAGAAGATCAGCGCGATCACCCTGCGGCTGGGCTACAACCACCGCGGGATCGAGAAGGGGTGTGAAGAGCGCACGTACGTGCAAGACGTGTACTTGGTGGAGCGGGTGTGCGGGATCTGCTCGCACTCCCACTCGACCGCGTTCGTACAGGCGGTGGAGGAGATCGCCGGCCTCGAGATCCCGCGGCGCGCGAAGTACATCCGCACGCTCATCGCGGAGCTCGAGCGGATGCACAGCCACCTCCTGTGGCTCGGGGTGGCTGGGCACGAGATCGGGTTCGACACGCTTCTCATGTACACCTGGCGCGACCGGGAGGCCGTGATGGACCTCCTCGCCGCGCTCACCGGGAACCGCGTGAACTACGGACTGAACACCGTTGGCGGGGTGCGCCGCGACGTCTCGCCCGAGCAGATCCCTGAGATCCTGAAGGTCGTGGACGCATTGGAGGAGCGGACGAAGTACTACATCGATCTCGCCCTGACGGAGGAGACCCTCGCCAAGCGCCTCTCCGGCGTCGGGAGGCTCTCCAGGGAGGACGCCGTGCGGCTCGGGGCCCTTGGCCCGACGGCGCGCGCCTCGGGCGTCGACCGCGACACGCGCCGGGACGACCCCTACGCGGCCTACGACGAGGTCACGTTCCAGGTCGTCACCGACGAGCGCTGCGACGTCTTTGGCCGGGCGGTCGTCCGTCTCGGCGAGCTGATGCAGTCGTATTCGATCGTCCGCCAGCTCGTGAAGAACCTGCCCGAGGGGCCGGTTACGGTGAAGGCGCCCCTGAAGATCCCGGCTGGAGAGGCCGTGAGCCGCTACGAGGCCCCGCGCGGCGAGGACGTGCACTACGTGAGGGCGAACGGGACGGACAAGCCCGAACGGGTGAAGATCCGCGCGCCGACGCTCGCGAACACCCAGTCCGTGGCGAAGATGCTCGAGGACGGGTACCTCGCGGATCTCCCGATCGTGGTTGCCGCGATCGACCCCTGCTTCTCCTGCACCGACCGGACGATCGCCATCCGGGGCGAGACGAGTGGAGAGGCGCGGACGCTCAACTGGGAGGAGCTTGTGCACTTCGGCATCGACTGGCATCGGAGGCGCGGCGTCGACTTCTCCAAGGTCGCGGTCCGGGGAGGCGCCAGGGCATGACCGTGGGGACCGCGCTCCTGGACATCCTTGTCTTCCCGGGGTTCCTCTTCCTCGTCCTCTTTGGGCTCGTGGGGGAGTTCGTGGACCGCAAGCTCTACGCGCGCCTCCAGAACCGCGTCGGCCCGCCGTGGTTCCAGCCCCTCGCGGACTTCCTCAAGCTCCTGGGGAAGGAGAACGTGGTGCCGGAGGAGGCGGATCGGACGATGTTCGCCCTCGCTCCCGTCTTCGCCCTCGCCACGGTGATCGCCGCCTCTCTCTACCTCCCGCTGTGGAGCACGAAGCCTCTCCTCTCGTTCCAGGGCGACCTGATCGTGGTGCTCTACCTCCTCATGATCCCCACGCTCACCTTCTTCCTCGGCGGGTGGTACTCGCGCTCGATCTTCTCCACCTTGGGCGCGGTCCGGTCGATCACGCAGCTCTTCGCCTACGAGATCCCTCTCTTCATCGCGGTCCTCGCCCCGTCACTCCTCGCGAACACCTGGTCGATCTCCGGGATGGCGGCGTATTATTCGGCTCACCCGTGGCTGTGGCCGGTGAACCTGATCGGCTTTGGCGTGGCCCTCGTGGCCGTGCTCGGGAAGCTCGAACGGGTGCCGTTCGACATCCCGGAGGCGGAGACGGAGATCGTCGCCGGGAGCTTCACCGAGTACAGCGGCCGGCGCCTTGCCTTCTTCCGCCTCGCCATCGACTGCGAGGCGATCGTCGCCGCGTCGCTCCTCGCCGCGGTCTTTCTCCCCGTAGGCCTGGGCCTCAATCCGTGGCTCGGCTTCGTCATCTACCTTGCGAAGGTGCTCGCCATCATCGGGATCCTCGCTCTCCTGCGGACGGTCTTCGCGCGGCTACGCATCGACCAGATGATCGACTTCTGCTGGAAGTACGTGGCGCCGATCGCGTTCCTGCAAGTCCTCATCAACCTCGTGGTGAGGGAGCTGATCTAGGCATGGCAAGGAGGCACCGGAGGCGGCCCGGAAGGATGATCCAGTTGGTGCTGCGCTCGCTCTTCAAGAGGCCGGCGACCACGCACTACCCGTTCGAGACGTTCACGATGCCCGCGCGCTTCCGCGGCCGGCCCGTCGTCCACTCCGAGAACTGCATCGGCTGCCGGCTCTGCGTGCGGAACTGCCCCTCGGGGGCGATCGAGATCACCAAAGTCGGGGAAAGAGAGTTCGAGGCCTCGATCGATCTCGGGAAGTGCGTGTACTGTGGCCAGTGCGCGGACAGCTGCCCGAAGAAGACGATCGAGCTCACGAAGGACTTCGAGCTCGCCCAGCTCGATCGGAGAAAGCTGAAGGTCGTCTTCCATGCCGAGCGCAAGCCTCCTGGAGGACCTGACGAGAGCCCTCCGGCCCAGCCGCCCAGCGGCTGACGGCGCGGCTCGGGCCGGGACGGTCGTCGTCCTCGGCGTCGGCTCCGAGCTCCGTTCCGATGACGCGGCAGGGATCGAGGTCGCGGAGCGCCTCTCCCGGCTCTCCGTGCCCGGAGTGTGCGCCCTCGTGGGAGGGACCGCGCCCGAAAACGTGACGGGGGAAGTCCGCCGTCTCGCCCCAACGCACGTCCTCCTCGTCGACTCGGCAGAGATGGGAGAGGCACCTGGGTCGGTGCGGCTGATCGGAGCCGGGAGGATCGCAGGGACCTCCTTCAGCACCCACTCACTCCCCTTAAGCGTGCTTGCCCGCTACCTCGAGCGGGAGCTCGGGTCTCGAGTGATCGTCATCGGGATCGAGCCCAAGTCACTCGCCTTCGGGGGAAGGCTCTCGCCCGAGGTCGAGCGGGCGATCGAGGAGACGGTCGCCGCTCTCGAGGACGCCCTGCGGGCCTGAAGAGCTGGCGGAGAGGACCGATCTTAGCTCAGTCCTCGTCTCCTCCGCAGGTGGCGGACGACGAAGAGCGCGACCAGACCGACCAGGATCACGAGGATCGCGACGTCGATCAGGTTGCTCGAGCGCATGACGGTCGGCCAGTTCTTGCGCAGGACGAAGCCGCAGCCGGTGAGGAAGGTGTTCCAGAGGCCCGCTCCGAGGACCGTGAAGGCGCAAAACGGAAGGAGCCTCATGCTCGCCATCCCCGCGGGGATCGAGATCAGGTGCCGCACGACGGGGATGAAGCGGCTCGCGAAGATGGTGATCGTCCCGCGCCGCCGGAAGAAGCGATCGGTCCTCTCGAGGTCCCCTGCATCGAGCAGGAGGTACTTCCCGTAGCGGTCGATGAAGGGCCTCCCTCCGAATCGGCCGATCGCGTACGAGAAGAGCGAGCCCACGATGCTGCCGAGGGTGGCGCAGGCGACGACCCCGACGGGCGAGAGCGTCCGCTCCGCCACAAGAAATCCCGCGAAGGGCATCACGGCCTCGCTCGGCACGGGGAGAACCATGCTCTCCGCGACCATCAGAAGGAAGACGCCGACGTACCCGGTGCTCCCGATGACGTGCGTGCCGAGATCGGCCACAAATTCCGTGATTCCCACCGCTGCCCTCCCGCGCCGGCTAGGCCCCTCGAAGGACTCTATCCCAAAGCGACCACGCCATCCACGAACTAGACACAAGACCTAGCCCCGTCCCCTGCGAGGACTCAGTCTCTCCTTGAAGGGTTTCATGCAGTCGCTTTCTGCGCTCGAAGCGCGGACAATCGTCCTTGATCTAGACCGCCTCGAGGGGTAGAGTCGGCCGCCAGCAAGCACAACAACCCATACCCTTGAATCGCGCGCGATCTTCACTTCCGGGAGATCGTACGGGGGGCAGGTGAGAAGATGAGGGAAGCGCCTCTCGTCCCAGTACGGATCAACACCAGCATGGGTCTCCTACCACGTCTCTACTACTCCTGGCGACGGGCCATCAAGTGGCTCGTCATTTTCCTGTCCGTGTCCGGCCCAGGGATCATCGTCATGCTCGCGGACAACGACGCCGGCGGCATCACCACCTACGCCGCGACAGGAGCGCGCTACGGGTACGGGCTCCTGTGGTTCCTCGTCCTGCTCGGTCCAGTGGCGTACTACGTCCAGGAGATGACGGTCCGCCTCGGCGCGGTGACCAAGCGCGGCCACGCGGAGGCCATCTTCGACGCGTTCGGCCCCTTCTGGGGGTGGTTTTCCCTCGTCGACCTCATCCTCGTCGACTGGCTGACCCTGATCACCGAGTTCATCGGGATGACGGCGGCCCTTTCCATCTTCCATGTCCCACCGATCGTCACGGTCGTCGTGGTCTCGCTCGTCATGATCGCCATGGTCCTGCAGGGTCGGTACTGGACCTGGGAGAAGATCGCGTTTCTCTTCTGCGTCTTGAACCTCGTGTACATCCCGTGCGCGATCCTCGTGCGGCCGTCGGTGTCGGAGATCATTCGGTCCGGGATGATCCCGAACTTCCCGGGCGGGTTCAACAACCAGGTCTTCTTCTTCCTCATGGCGAACATCGGGACCACGATCGCGCCCTGGATGGTCTTCTTCCAGCAGAGCGCCGTGGTCGACAAGGGGATCCAGGAGAAGGACATCCGCTTGAGCCGGCTCGACACGGCGATCGGTTCCGTCTTCACCGTGCTCGTGGCCGGCTTCGTGATCGTCATGACGGGAACCATCCTGAGAGGCGTCCCCATCGACAGCGCGGCCCAGGCGTCGACCGCTCTGATGGGAGTGAACAAGTGGCTGGGGACGTTGCTCGCCATCGGCCTGTTCGACGCAGGTTTCCTTGGCGCGATCTGCATCTCGCTCGCAAGCTCCTGGGCGTTCGGCGAGGTCTTCGGCTGGGCTCACTCACTCAACAACAAGATCCGAGAGGCGCCCTGGTTCTACGGGAGCTACATCCTCGCCCTGGCGACGGCCGGAACCGTGGTCCTCATCCCGGGGGCGCCGCTCGTGATGATCACGCTCTTCGTGCAGGTGGTCGCGGTCACGTTGCTTCCCGCGGCCTTGGTCTTTCTCATCCTGCTCCTGAACGATCGGGAGCGGATGGGAAAGTACAAGAACACGGTGACGCAGAACATCATCAGCGTCACGGTCGTCGGCTGCATCGTCGTCCTCTCGACCCTGTACGGCGTGAGCGCCCTGTTCCCGAACCTGTTCCAGTGAGGAGGAGAGCCATGAGAGCCTTGCGAGACCGAACCCTTAGGCCCGTGGGCGCCTTCTTCGATCGGCATTTCACCAAGATCCGGGAGATCAACCAGAAGTACAAGACGCCCCACGTGACGATGACCCCGGCCGTCAAGATCGCGCTCGTCTTCTTGAGGCTTTACCTTCTTCTTCTGGTGGGGTTACTATTCTTCAAGTTCTTTACGCTCGTGGCGGGTAGGTAGGACGCGATGGCAGAGAAGGCGAACGAGACGAGTAAGGCCGAGCCCCAGTTCTTCTTTATCACCGAGCTCATCCGGGACAAGGTCCTCGAGCGCAAGGGGACGAAAGAGGAAGAGATCGGCCGGCTGATCGACCTCGAGATTCGGCAGAACGGAGGCTACCCCGAGGTCGTGAACCTCATCGTTGGACGCTCGTTCGGGCGGCCGCCGCTCGAGGTTCCCTTCGGCCTGGTGAAGTCCATCGACGCTCGCCGAACCGTCGTTGAGGTGCCTTCGGACGTCAAGCTCAAGGAGTTCGTCCCTGAGGCGGCGCGCACCCTCGTCAAGGACATGATCCTCGATAAGAAGATCATCGACACCGACGGCTACGATGTCGAGGTCGTCTACGACATCCACCTCCTCCACGCGGAGGGGAGGATGCTCGTTGTCCATGTCGACGTCACCAAGGCGGGAATGCTGCGGCGGCTGCACTTCGGCTGGCTCGGGCGGCTCCTGTGGGGCGGGGTCAAGGAGACCGATCTCTTGCCTTGGAGATACGTGCAACCCCTTCCCACCGACCTTGACCGGTTCAACGGCAATGTGAAGCTCACCATCTCCCGCGAGAAGATCGCCGACATCCACCCGGCGGACCTCGCCGACATCCTCGAAGAGCTGAGTGGCGAAGAGCGAATGGCCGTCTTCAACACCCTCGACACGGAGACGGCCGCCGACACGCTAGAGGAGGCGGAGCCGCGCGTTCAGCGCGAGCTCGTCGCGTCCATGCGGCGCGACCGGCTCGTCGAGCTCTTCCAAACGATGACGCCGACTCAGATCGCCGACATCCTCGAGATCCTGCCGCGCATCGACGCGCAGGTCCTGAAGAAAGCCCTCCCTGCGGAGACGGCTGTAAAGGTGAACGAGCTCTTGGAGGAGCAGGACGTTGACCTGGAGTCGATCGTCACCAGCCGCTTCCTTGCTCTCCCCGAGACGGCCCTCGTCGGGGAGGCGCTCGACTCTTTCCGCGACCGCACCAACCGCTACGACGTGATCATGTATGTGTACATCACTGCCGCGGACGGGACGCTCAAAGGCGTGATCGACATCCGGGAGCTGATCCAGGCCGAGGAGAACGTCCCCCTGCGAGACATCATGACCGAGCAGGTCGTGACGCTGTCGCCGGAAGACACCCTCGCCGACGCCGCGACGGAGTTCGCCGACCACGGCTTCCGCGCCCTCCCCATGGTCGACGAGAACCACAAGCTGATCGGCGTGATCCCCTACAAAGACGTCCTCGCGGTGATGAAGTAGGGCGGGGGGCGCAACGAGCCGAACCCATTCTCACTCCGCGCCAGGCAGGCGCCGCGCGGACCCGGCGGGCCGCGTCCTGGGACTCTACTTAGGATTGCAGGACGCCCTCTCAGCCTATCCCAAAAAAGCCTTACCTCTCGACCCGCGCACTCTGGGTACCACCCCATACGGCTTTCCTTCGAAGGCGTGCGAGCCTGCCGCGCGCCCGAGCAACGACCGCCCCTCGAGGATACGGTGCAGCGAGCCCAGCATTCCCTCCGCGGATCGCCGAGCGGA
>CAYHEK010000016.1:0-23681 GCA_964355545.1 uncultured Thermotogae bacterium
CCGCGGGCGCCGTCGCCCTCGACCGTGCCGCGCGCTTCGCCGCTACGACGTCCTTGAGGCCGCTTGCGGTCACCATGACCACGGCCCTCTTCCCGGCAAGGTCCCCGGAGCGGGAGAGCGTAACGAGGCCGGCGAAGGCCGCCGCCCCGGCCGGCTCGGCGAAGACCCCGGTCTTCCGGGCGAGGGTCGCGATCGCCTCGAGGATCTCCTCGTCACTCACGGTGACCATCCGCCCGCCGTTCTCCCAGAGATAAGGGATCGCCTTCACGATGTCGCGCGGCTTCCCGACGGAGATGCTGTCGGCGACCGTGCTCGCCTCCATGTCGGTCCACTCGACCTTGCCACCCCGGTAGCGGGCGTAGGCCGCGGCAACGGGAGACGCCCCCTCGGCCTGGACCCCGATCACCTGTGGGACGCGATCGAGGAGGCCGAGGAGACAAAGCTCGGCGAACCCCTTGCAGATCCCGGAGATCACGGACCCGTCCCCCACCGGGACGAAGACGGCGTCCGGGGCGTCCCAGCCGAGCTGCTCGACCACCTCGAGGGCGCCCGTCTTCTTCCCCTCGACGAGGTAGGGGTTCACCCCGGCCGAGCGGTTGTACCAGCCGAACGCCTCCGCCGCTTCCAACGCGAGGTCGAAGGCCTGGTCGTAGCTTCCGCGCACGAGGTACACGGTCGCCCCGTAGATGAGGAGCTGGGCGACCTTCGCCTCCGGTGCGGTCCGCGGGACGAAGATCACGGTCTCAAGCGAGGTCGCGGCGGCGAATCCCGCAAGCGAGCTCGCCGCGTTCCCGGTCGAGGCGCAAGTGACGACCCTCTTTCCCCGCTCCTCGGCAACGAGGACGACGAGCGAACTCGCCCGGTCCTTGTACGAGGCGGTCGGGTTCCTCCCGTCGTCCTTCACGTGGAGTGCCGCAAGGCCAAGCTCTCTCGCGAGCGCCGGGAAGGGGTAGAGCGGGGTCATCCCGACGAGGAGGGGCTGGATCCGCGACGTGTCCCGGATCGGGAGGATCGGGAGGTAGCGCCACATCCCGGGAAGGCCGGTCTCCTCGAACGACCGTCGTGAGAGGGTCCGCTTGAGCGTGGGGTAGTCGTAGAGGACCTCGAGCGTCCCTCGCCGCGGGCCGCAGTGAGGGCAGGTCGACTCGACCACGAGCGGGTCGTGCTCCCGGCCGCAGGTGACGCAGCGAAGCGCCGTCGCCTCGCCCATCGCTAGATCCCTCCCTCGCGCATGCCCCTATCCTAGACGACCCTATCCGGATCGGCAACAACCCTGCGGAGAGGTTACTCGAGGAGGAACAAGGCCGACGCCTTCAGCCCCTGGAGGAGGACCGCCATCTCCGCCGCCTCGCGGAGCGAGCGCGTCCCGCCAAACGGCCCCTTCAGGACGGACTTCCGGACCTCGAACGATGGGGAGAGGGTGAGGCGGACGTGGTCGTCCTCGAAGAGGTGCTCCCCTTTGGCGAGGGAGAGCGTCGACTCCTTCCCGCCCTCTCGGCGGCGGATCGTCTCGCCCGAGATGTAGAAGGCGTTGTCGTCTTCTCGCTCGAACGCCGCCCGATCGAGGAAGAGGCGGGGCTTGTCGCGGTAGGGCTTCCCCTCGTGAACGCAGAACGTGGCGCAGTTCCCGCACTCATTGCAGAACTCATCGACGTGGACGATCTGCCGCGTCTCGCGGACCTCGAACGCCTCGTCCCCGTCCACGGCAACCTTTCCCTTCGCGCAGGAGAGGACGGGGAGCCGGTAGGCGGCCGCAGCGACGGTGTAGGCGACGTTCGCTCGGTTCGGACAGACCTCGACGCACTTGTCGCACAGGGCCGAGCACTGGAGGCAGCGCGCCGCTTCGCGGCGGGCCCGCTCCTCGGAGAGGGCACTTTCGACAAGGTCAAACCCGCGCCGGCGCTCGGCCGGGAGCCGGCCCGGCCGGTTCCGTGCCTCGAGCCTCGCCCGGGCGCGCTTCACCTCGAGGGTCTCCTCATCGGAGAGGACATCGGGCGAGGAGGGTGGAGGGGCGAACGGGATCCCGAGCTTCGCGCAGATCGCCTCCGCCGCGCGCCGGCCGTCGGCGCACGCCTCGATGACGATCGCCGGACCGCGAACCGCGTCCCCTCCGGCGTAGACCCCTGGAGCCTTCGTGACGCCGGTCTCCGGATCGACGTCGATCGCCCCGCCTCGGCGCACGGAGAC
Source organism: uncultured Thermotogae bacterium (assembly GCA_964355545.1). Taxonomy (GTDB): domain Bacteria; phylum Bipolaricaulota; class Bipolaricaulia; order UBA7950; family UBA9294; genus JAPLGE01. The sequence continues at coordinate 2,188 of CAYHEK010000016.1, forward strand.
CCTGCTCCCATCGAGGAATGCGATGTCCGCGGCCTGACCGACGGCGACGATCACCGAGTCGGCCGGAATCTCGAACTCGCTCCCGGGAACCTGGACCGGCCGCCGTCGGCCGTCCGGCCCAGGCTCGCCCAGCCGGTTCCGCACGCACTCCAAGGCGACGAGGCGCCCCTTCTCCCGGATCACGCGGGTCGGGGAGACGAGCTCCTCGATCCGGTTCCCCTCCTCGACGAGAAGGGCGACCTCCTCCGCGTCGGCCGGCATCTCGGCCCGCGTCCGGCGGTAGAGGACCGTGACGGGGCACCCAGCGAGGCGTGCCGCCGTGCGCGCCGCGTCCATGGCGGTGTTCCCGCCTCCGACGACGAGGACCTCGCGCCCGAGGGCCGGCCTCTCTCCCCGCGCCACGCGCTCAAGGAGGTCGAGGGCGCTCCAGACCCCATTCCCCTCGATCCCATCGATCGCGAGGGGCGCCTCGTCGGGGAACCCGGATGCGACGTAGACGGCGTCGAACCCCTTCTCGAGCAGGCGCTCGGGAGGGACGGCGACCGGGTGGGAGCGCTCGATCCGGACACCGAGCCGCTCGATCCGGGCGATGTCCTCCTCGAGGACCGACCGCGGAAGCCGGAACGTCGGGGCGAGGGCGAGCATTCCGCCCGGCCTCTCCTTCGCCTCGAACACAGTCGCCTGGACGCCGGAGAGGGCGAGGAACGCCGCCGCGGCGAGACCGGAGGGGCCGCTCCCGATGACGGCGACGCGCCGCCCCGTCGCCCTCGGCCGGGGCCACGCCACCTTCCCGTTCTTGACCGCGAACCGCTTCAGGTCGCGGATCCCGACGGGCTCGTCGTAGTTATTCCTCGTGCAACGGGTCTCGCAGAGGTGCGTGCAGATGTGCCCGGTCACGCCGGGGAGGGGATTCTTGGAGAGGATCACCTCGAGGGCGCGATCGTCCTCGCCCTTCGCGATGAGCCAGGCGTACTCCGGGACGTCCTGGCAGACGGCGCACGCCTCGACGCAGGGAGCAGCGACGCAGTCGAAGAGGTGAAGTCCGGACTCGACCTTCGGCAGGCCGTACGGCCGGTAGCCCTTCCGGTAGCGCGGGTCGCGGAGCGCCACCGCCGCGGCCCGCTCGAGGTTCGCGAGCCGGTCCCTTGCTAGCTCCTCGAGGCTCCCCGCCCCGCGGCCGCGCATCGCCTCCTCCAGGTTCTCGAGCGCCTGAATGAGGCGAGAGTAGCCCCCAGGCCTCAGGAGGTCCGAGGCCATCGTGACCGGGAGGGCGCCGCAGGAGAGGATCGTCGGGAGGTTCACCGCGTCCGCCCCGGCCGAGTAGGAGACGCGAAGGTCGCCGTCGAACTCCTGCGCGAGCCGGTGGAAGAGGGAGATCGTGAGTGGGTAGAGAGCCCGCCCCGACATGTAGACGTCGTCCCCCGGGAGGATGCCGCGGTTGTTCCGCATGGCGAGCGTGTTCGAGAGCTTGACCCCGAACGCGAGCCCGCGCGCCGCGGCGACCCCCTTCAGGGTGCGGATGAGGTCGATCGCCCGATCGTAGCGGAGGTCGTGCTCGAAGACCGAGTCCGGGATCTCGATCTCGCGGAAGCCAAGGTCGTCGTGGAGGATCCGCCGCACGCGCTCCGCGCCGAGGAGGGTCGGGTTCAGCTTCACCGTCGTGTGCAGGCCCCGCTCCTCGAGGAGGTAGCGCGCGATCCGCTCGATCTCGTCCGGCGGGCAGCCGTGCATCGTGGAGAGGGTCACGTTCGTCGAGATCCGCGACGGGATCTCGACGTCGGCGAGCTGCGGGGCCGACTGCGAAAGCGTCGCGCGGATCTCGGCGATCTCCTCGGAGGCGTCGGCGAGGCGATCGAGGAAGCGGGTCATCGGCGGGCTCTTGATCCCCTCCAGGTTGTAGCCGACGCTCAGGTTGAAGATCGTGCCCAAGGGGGCCTCCGTCTCGAACCCGAGGAGCGAGGGAAGGAGGTGGACGAGGACCCACGCCTTGACGTACTCGCCGGCCGACTCCTCAAGGCGGAGCTCCTGCGACCACTCGACGTTGTACCCCTCGTCCTCCATGTCGATGCACGGGCGGGGGATCTCAAGTCGATCCAGGATCTGGACCGTCTTCAGCTCGATGAACCGTCCGCCGGAGAGCCAGGCGGAGGCGATGTTCTGGGCGAGCTGGGTGTGGGGGCCGGCGGCCGGCCCGATGGGGGTCGCGAGGGGCTCTCCGAAGAGCTCCGCGGCGTACGGCCTCCCTTTCCGCGGGACGTAGAAGAGGGAGCGGGGGATCCCAAAGACCGACCCGTTCTCTTTGAGCTCGACCTCGATCCAGCGAAGGAGCCGGTCGAAGGGGACGACCCTCATCTCATCGGACACGGTCTCCCTCCTTGGGACAGAGCCGGGACTCGGCCCGACCGATCTCCCGCTTGAGCGCGTCTAGGCGACCCGCCGCCACAGCCGCTCCGCAACCGATCGTGCCTCGGCGTAGATCCGCTCTTCGTCGAGGTCCACGAACCGCCCGTCCAAGAGGATCGGCCGGCCGGCGACGAAGAGGGCACAGACCCGCAGGTCGTGGACCGCGACCCCGAAGAGGAGGTGACCAAGGACGTTCGCCGCCTCGATCGGAGTCGGCGGCGTGTAGTCGAGGAGGGCGAGGTCCGCGGCCTCTCCCGGCTCGATCCTCCCCGTGCGCAGGCCGAACAGGCGCTCGACGATCGCTCGGTTATTCTCGAAGAGGAGGGCGTGGAGGGCGTCGAACCCGCCGGCCCGCGGGTCGCCGGTTGAGTGCTTCTGGAGCGTCCCCGCCGCGAAGAGCTCGCCGAGGAGGTTCGCGCCGAGCCCGTCGGTCCCAAGGCCGGTGAGGACACGACGGCCCAGAAACCCGGGGAGGTCGAAGGTTCCGACCGCGTTGTTCATGTTGGAGCGAGGGTTGTGCACGACGATCGCCCCTCTCTCGGCGACCTTGTCCTTCTCCTGTTCATTGAGGTGCAGGCAGTGGGCGAGGATCGAGGTCGGCCGCAGGAGCCCGAAGCGGTCGAGCCTCTCCACGACCCTCATCCCGTGGTGTGCGGTCGAGTCCGCCTCGTCCTCCGGGCCTTCGGCGACGTGGATGTGGACTCCGACCTTCTCCGGAAGCCGATCGGCGACCCGGCGCAGGGTCGCGTCGGACAGAGTGAACGAGGCGTGGAGGCCGAAGAGCCCACTAACCTGGCCGTTCCCAGGCCGATCGACAGAGAGGAAGCCCGCGTTCTCCTCGATCCCCTGGAGGGCGATCTCCGGACCGTCGCGGTCGGAGACCTCGTAGGCGAACGATCCGCGCAGCCCGACCTCCCCACAGACCGCCTCTTCGAGGACCCGCAGGGATCCAGAGACGGCGTGAGGGCTCGCGTGGTGGTCGACGAGCGTCGTCACCCCAGAGCGCGCCGCCTCCATCGCCCCGACGAGGGCGCTCGCCCGGATGGACTCCGGGTCGAGGGCCTTGTCGAGCTTCCACCACAGCCCCTCGAGGATCTCGCCGAAGGTCGTCGGCGCGAAGCCAGGAACGGACATGCCGCGCGCGAGGGAACTATAGAGGTGCGCGTGCGCGTTGATGAGCCCCGGGATCGCGAGCCGGCCGGACGCGTCGACCCGCTCGACCTGGGCAGGAAGGCACAGGCGGGACCGCCCCGCGCGGTCGAGGACGGCCTCGATCGTCGCGCCATCGATCAGGATCGCTCCGTCCTCGACGAGCCGCCCTCCACCGTCCCAGACCGTCACCCCTTCGATCAGACGTTTCATCGCCCCTCCTGTCGGGAAGACTATAGCCAATCAGGGGAGGCTGAGCCAAGAAGGCGGCCGGGGCCCAGCCTCGTCGCGCGGTCCTGAGCGCGGGGTGGTAACCTTCGGCGCGGAGCCCTGTATGCGACACCTGGCCGCCGCGGCGTGACAGGCAACCTGCGAAGCGGCAGGCATCTATCGCGGTGTTCGATTGCAGGCCCGCCCGCCTCCCCCAGGGAGCAGGGCAGATACCCTGAAAATCGAACGGCATGTGTTCGATTTTCATGGTATACTGGCGCCATGATCGAGCGTGTCCAGTGGCTCTCCGACATCCGCGCCGCCTTGAAGCGGAGCCGCGTGGTGGCCCTCCTTGGGCCTCGCCAGTCCGGCAAGACCACCCTGGCTCGGCAGATTGTGTCGCAGAACTCCCCGGCCTACTTCGACCTCGAGGACCCGCGGAGCCTTGCTCGCCTCGCCGAGCCGATGACGGCCCTGGCGCCGCTACGCGGGGTCGTCGTCATCGACGAGATCCAACGCCGCCCCGACCTCTTCCCGCTCCTGCGCGTGCTGGCCGACCGGCGCCCGCTTCCGGCGCGGTTCCTCATCCTCGGAAGCGCTGGGCCGGACCTCCTGAGCCAGTCCTTGGAGACGCTCGCGGGGCGGCTCGAGACGGTCATCCTGAGCGGGTTCGGGCTGCAGGAGCTCGGCGCCGACGCGTGGAGGCGGCACTGGCGGCGTGGCGGGTTCCCACCGGCGTATCTGGCGCGCGGGGAGCAGACGAGCTACCTCTGGCGCCAGCAGTTCATCAACACCTATCTCGAGCGCGACCTCCCCCAGCTCGGGATTCGGGTTCCTGCCCCCACCGTCCTTCGCTTCTGGACCATGCTTGCTCACTATCACGGCGGCGTCTGGAACGCCGCGGAGGCCGCCCGCTCGCTCGGGACGAGCGAGCCGACCACCCGGCGCTACCTCGACCTTCTGAGCGGGCTGTACATGGTTCGCGAGCTCCAGCCGTGGCATGAGAATCTGAGCAAGCGGCAGGTCAAGTCACCCAAGGTCTACCTGCGCGACAGCGGCCTCCTCCACGCGCTCCTCGGCCTCGCCTCGGAGAAGGATGTCCTCTCTCACCCTAAGGCGGGCGCGTCGTGGGAGGGATACGCGATCGAGGAAACCTTGAAAGCGGTCCGCCCGGACGATGCCTACTTCTGGGCCACGCACAGCGGCGCCGAGCTCGATCTTCTCCTCTTCGTGCGCGGACGCCGCTACGGCGTCGAGGTCAAGCTAGAGGACGCTCCGCGCCTGACCGCCTCGATGCGCACCGCAATCGCGGACCTGGACCTCGAACGCCTGGTCATCCTCTACCCGGGGGATGTTCGCTACGTTCTGGAGCCCCGGGTCGAGGTCGTCCCCTTGACGGACCTAGCGACCCGCGGGCCGGACGTGGTGACCGACACCACGAGCACACGGAGGCGAGCAGGCTGACGTCGCGCAGCAGCTTGCCGCCGGACGGCGCGCCGATTAGTCTGGACGACACGAAGAGGAGGGTGAGGCGAGACGAACCAATGCCGGCGACGCTGACGAGCGCAGAGCGCGACCTGATCGTTCACCACACCTTCGTTGACGGTGATCTGCTGGCACAGATGGAGGGCGGCGTCGAGGCCGGTCGGGGGAAGTTGCGCGTCCACCTGACACCCGATCAGCTTGAGGAGCTGCTCGAGTGGATCGCCGGCGCGGCGAACCACGCCGAGGAGCGGGCCATCGGGGCTCGCCTGGACGCCCTCTATGAGAAACTCGAACGACTTGAGGAATCGCTCGACGTGCAGGACTAGCGGCATCAGAGTGATCGGAGACGGCAGCCGGATGGGTCGCTCCTGTCTCTGACACCCTTGTGAGGCACGCCCTCCGTCCGCGTCGGCGGCCGGCGCGCGGCGCCGAGCGGTTGGGCCTTGTATCAAGGAGGGACGAGGAGTCATGCTGAACCGATGTGTGTTCACGGTCAGGGTGAAGGAGCCGTTCCTTGACTGGCTGAGGGGGTTGTCTGACTCGGCGGACTGCACCCTGGACGAGGTGAACGACGACACGACCGCCTACCTTTTGCCTGACTACGAGGACGATCGCGAGCGAGACCACATCCTTGCCCGCTACTTCGACCTGATCTTCGAGGAGCAACTCGCGGCGTGGTGGACCGACGAGCGGGACTGGCCGCAGGACCGGGATCTCAGGCTGTTCAAGCGCTGGTTTGGCGTCGAGTTCCACGGCATCGTGCTCGATCTGGTCGACGGCCCGTTGCGCGCTGACGAATGGGAGGGCGAGCCTGGGGCGTGAGCGCCTGTCGTTGCACTCGCCGGGCCGGACAATCCACCGAGTGAGGTGGAAAATGGAAGAGACGAACCCGAGGGCCGGAGAGCTGATCATCAAGGCGATCAAGGAGCAGATCCGAACGAACGAGCCTCCCGAGACGAAGGTCACCTTCGACCGTCTCGTCTGCGCGGGCTACTCCGGAGCGGAGACCTACAGGATGCTCGGTTGCGTGCTCGTCTCGGAGGTGTACGAAGTGATCAGGCACGGGCGGACGTTCGACAGGGACATCTACGCCAGACGGCTTCGCGATCTGCCGCGGCTTCCCTGGGAGCGAGGTTCCGATGGGGGCGCCGAGCCCCGCGAATGAATGAGGCGCCGCGACGATCGGCGCGGCTCATAACCCTCGGCCACTCCTTGAAGCGGATCGCCGACTACCTCGAGTGCACTGTTCCTGGCTCAGGCGTAGGCCGCGGTGAGCGGGGAACGAGAGACTTGCATGTCAAGATCTGACCCCTATCTCCTGACCCCGATCTCCTGACCCCGATCTCCTCCTTCTATTTCCTCCGCTCCATCGCTCGTTCGCATCCTGCTTGTCCCTCTCTAGCCCAACATCCTGGAGCTTGGGAACTTCCCGGTCAAGTGAATCACGGCGGACAAGCTCCTTTCCCCGTCAACGACCGCTCCCCACCCCGTTGCTTCCAGCGCGGTCCCGGAAGGCGCGTCCAGTCCTAGGTGGATAGCGCGGGTTGACGGTTTCGCGATTCCGTCCTACGATGAGCACGGTCAAGGCGGGAGCACCCGGCGGGCGTAGCGAAGTGCCAGGGAGGGCGGCTGTGAGCACGGCACCAGGCGCGATCATCGTGCTGCGAGGGATCGTCAAGCGCTTCCCGGGTGTGGTGGCGAACGACGGGATCGACCTCGAGATCCGTCGCGGGGAGATCCACGCCCTCTTGGGGGAGAACGGCGCGGGGAAGACGACCCTGATGCGGATCCTCTACGGCCTCTACCAGCCGGACGCGGGGGAGATCCTCCTTGAGGGGCGGCCGGTCAGGATCCCCTCCCCCCGCGCTGCGCTTGATCACCGGATCGGGATGGTCCACCAGCACTTCCGTCTCGTGCCCACCCTCTCCGTCGAGGAGAACGTCGTCCTGGGTCTCGACGAGGGGACCGGCCCGTTCCTCAACCTCGGCCGGGCGCGCCAGAGGCTCGCGACGCTCGCCCGCGAGTACGGCCTCGACGTCGACCCCAGGGCGAAGGTCTGGCAGCTCTCGGTCGGCCAGCAGCAGCGGGTGGAGATCCTGAAAGCCCTCTACCGCGACGCCCGTATCCTGATCATGGACGAGCCGACGAGCGTCCTCACCCCCCAGGAGGTCGACCAGCTCTTCTCGACGCTACGCACCCTTGTCGACGCCGGCTTGACGATCGTCTTCATCACCCACAAGCTCGACGAGGTGATGCGGGTGAGCGACCGAGTCACCGTCCTCCGGCAGGGAAGGGTCGTCGCGACCCTCGCCACCTCCGACACGGACAAGGCCTCCCTTGCGCGACTGATGGTCGGTCGGGAGGTCGTCTTCCGCCTGGAGAAGGCGCCCCTCAAGCGGGGGGAGCGGGTCCTCGAGGTTCGTGCCCTCCACGCCCAGAACGACCGCGGCCTCCCCGCCCTGCGCGGGGTTTCGTTTTCGGTCGACGCCGGGGAGATCCTGGGGATCGCCGGGGTCTCGGGGAACGGCCAGAGGGAGCTCGTCGAGGTCCTCACCGGCCTCCGCCGGGCGAGCCGAGGGAAGATCCTGCTCCTTGGGAGGGAGGTGACGAACCGTTCTCCGCGCGAGATTGCCGAGGCCGGGGTGGCCCACGTCCCGGAGGAGCGGATCCGGATGGGGATCGTCCCCAGCCTGAGCCTGCGCGAGAACCTCCTCCTCAAGAGGTACCGCTACCCGCCGTTCTCCCGAGCCTTCTTCCTCGACGGCCGCGCGGCCGCCGAGAACGCGCGCGCGGCGATCGCCCTCTACCAGATTGCGACCCCAAGCGACGCCACGCCGGTGAAGCTCCTCTCCGGCGGGAACATCCAGCGCCTCGTCCTCGCGCGCGAGCTATCCGGGGATCCGTGCCTCATCGTCGCCGCCCATCCTACTTACGGTCTCGATGTGGGGGCGACCGAGCAGGTGCGCCAGATCCTGCTCAAGGAACGCGAGCGAGGGGCGGCGATCCTCCTCACCTCCGAGGACCTGGAGGAGATTCTGTCCGTCTCCGATCGGGTCCTCGTGATGTTCGGCGGCGAGGTGATGGGGACCCTCGGGGCGGCGGCGGCCGATCTCGAGGAGATCGGGCTACTGATGGCGGGGACGCGGAGAAAGGAAACTACAGCGTGAAGGAACGATCCTTCATCCGAGTGGAGCGACGGCCGATCCCCTCCGGAGGGGTCGTCCTCCTCATCTCGGTCCTCGCCATCGTCGCGGCTCTAGTGGTCGCCGCGGGCCTTTTCCGGGCCTACGGGGTCTCACCCCTCCGCGCTTACGAGCTGATCGTGCGCGGGGCGTTTGGGAGCCGGCTCGGGCTCGCCGAGATCGTGCGTCGGGCGATCCCACTCCTCCTCTGCGGGGTCGGGTTGACCATCGCCTTCCGCGCCGTCTTCTGGAACATCGGAGCGGAGGGGCAGCTCCTCCTCGGCGCGGTCGCCGCCACGGGGGTCGGCCTCTTCTCCGGACTTCCGGAGGCGCTCCTCCTTCCCGCGATGTTCCTCGCCGGGTTCCTGGCCGGAGCCGGTTGGGGCCTCATCCCTGCGGCTCTCAAGGCGAAGCTTGGCTTAAACGACGTCATCACCACCCTGATGATGAACTACATCGCCGCCTTCCTTGTCGAGTGGCTGATCCACGGACCCTGGAAGGGGACGCAGATGCGCGGGTTCGCCTACACCGACAAGCTCCCCGACGCGGCGCGGCTCTCCTTCATTCCCGGCACGCGCATCCACTGGCTGACATTGGTGTTGGGGCTCGTCCTCGCCGTGTTGGCCTACGTCCTCGTTACACGGACCCGCCAGGGCTTCGAGATCCGCGTCGTGGGAGAGAACCCCGACGCGGCGCGCTTCGCCGGGATCAACCAGGTCAAGACGACCCTCCTCGTGATGCTCATCTCGGGGGGACTCGCTGGGCTCGCCGGGGTGGGGGAGATCGCGGGTGTCCACGGGATGCTGCGGAGCTCAAGCCAGATCTCGATGGGGTATGGGTACACCGCGATCATCGTCGCGTGGCTCGCGCGGCGGAATCCCCTCGCTGTGATCGTGACCTCGCTCTTCTTCGGCGTGATCATGGCCGGAGGGGACGTCATCAAGAGTTCGCTCGGCCTCCCGTTCCAACTGATCAACGTCTTCAACGGACTGATCCTCTTCTTCCTCATTGGAAGTGAGATCCTGATGCGTTATCGGGTATCCTTTTCCTCGAGGAGGCGGGGATGATCTGGGAGACTTGGATCGTCGTCACGCTCAGTCGCACGCTCGCCTACGGGACGCCGCTTCTCTTGGGGACCCTCGGCGAGATCTACGCGGAGCGCTCCGGCGTCCTGAACCTCGGGGTGGAGGGAATGATGATCATGGGGGCCTACAGCGCCTTCGCGACAGCCTATACCACGGGGAGTCCTTGGCTAGGGATCCTCGTCGCCGCGCTCGTCGGCGGGGCCTTCTCCCTCGTTCACGCCTTCGCGAGCATCACCCTGAAGGCAAATCAGGTCGTCTCCGGCCTGTCTCTCACCATGCTCGGCCTCGGCCTCGCCGGGGTCCTCGGCCGCGGTTGGGAGGGGAAGCCCCTTCCAGTTTCTATTGGCGCGATCAGAGTCCCCGGCCTCTCCGCCATCCCCGGCCTGGGGCCGATCCTGTTCGAGGGGCAGAACCTGATCGTCTACATAGCGCTCCTCCTCGTCCCGCTTTTGTGGTACGTCCTCTATCGGACGCGGATCGGGATCACCATCCGCTCGGTGGGGGAGAACCCGGGCACGGCCGATTCCCTGGGCGTGAACGTCAACCGCGTGCGCTACCTGTGCGTCCTGGTGGGAGGGGTCCTCGCTGGGGTGGGTGGCGGCTACCTCTCCGTCGCCTACCGGCCGGCGTGGACGGAAGGGATGACGGCCGGGATCGGGTGGATCGTGATCGCGCTCACGATCTTCGCCTTCTGGAACCCGGCCACCGGCCTCCTGGGGGCGTGCCTGTTCGCCGCCCTCTACCACCTGTCGTTCCGTCTGCAACCGTGGGTCGCACCAGAGCTACTGCGGGCGATGCCGTACGCGTTTGCCATCCTCGTCCTCGCCCTCGTCTCGCGCGGGACGCTCCACAGACGAATGGGCGCCCCGGCGGCGCTCGGCGTGCCCTACACAAGAGGAGAAGAATAAAGAAAAAGGAGGTGAGAGGGAGAAGCAGCTGACAGGGAGGAGGGAATGGTTACGGTGAAAGTGCTGCTCTAAGGAGGGAAGTATGACACGGAGGGTCGTTCTTGTAGCGATTCTCGCTCTGGCGGTCCTCGCGAGCGTCGTCACGCTCGCGGTGGCCAAGGAGTACGTCCCGGGCACGACGCTCAAGGCCGGGTTCATCTACGTCGGCCCGATCGGCGACTACGGATGGAGCCACGCTCACAACGCTGCCCGCTTGATCTGCGAGCAGGCCTTCCCTTGGCTTGAGACGGTGTACATCGAGAGCGTCCCCGAGGGCGAGGTCGAGACCTACATCGACAAGTTGATCCAGAACGAAAACTGCGACGTCGTCCTTACCACGAGCTTCGGCTTCATCGACGGGACAGCCGCCGCGGCGAAGCGCTATCCCGACAAGATCCTCGCCCACTGCTCCGGGTTCAAGCGCGCGCCAAACGAAATGACCTACATGGCCGACTTCTATCAGATCTACTACCTAAACGGCCTCATGGCGGGCGCCCTGACGAAGACGGGGAAGGTCGGGTACGTGGGGGCATTCCCAATCCCTGAGGTGAAGCGCCACTTGAGCGCCTTCGCCATCGGGGTGCGGGAGGCGAACCCCGGGGCAGAGGTGCACGTCCGCTGGATCGAGGCGTGGTTTGACCCCACCGCCGCGAAGGAGGCGACCGAGGCCCTGATCGCGGAGGGGTGCGACGCCTTCGCCTTCACCGAGGACTCGCCAACGGTAGTCCAGGTGGCGGCCGAGCACAATCTCCCAAGCTTCGGCCACTACTCCCCGATGTACCAGTTCAGCCCCGAGCACTGCGTCTCCGGCCAGCTCGTCCACTGGGAGACGATCTACCTTGACTTCCTGGCCAAGGTGTACGCAGGCGTCTACACGGCGCACAACCTCGCGGACCTCGACTACTGGTGGCTTTTGCGAGAGAAGGCGGTGGAGATAGGTGCGAAGCCGGGGATGCTGATCAACCCGGCGTTTGAGAATGAGCTGAAGCAGAAGCTCGTCAATGACCCGATCCTGGGGTTCGTGAGCGTCTACGACCTCGTCATGACTCGCTTGACGCAGATGACCGACCCGTCGATGATCTTCGACCCGTTCTCCGGGCCGATCAAGGACCGCAAGGGAACGCTACGCGTGCCGGCGGGCTTGCGCATGTCCGTCGCGGAGCTCACGACGATGGAGTGGGCGGCGGCGGGGGTCGTCGGCCCCTGGCCGGGTGAGCCGTAGAGAAAAGCGCAATGGGCGGTCCCCTCGCACGAGGGCGACCGCCCTTTTTTCTCGGGAGACGTCGGGGCGAGGGCGTCGATTCACTCTTGTCGTTCCTCTTCCGGGTACGCATAATGGCCTGGGAGGAGCGATGGGACTGCGTGGCGTGAAGGAGTACCTGAAGCCGAGGAGCCTCGACGAGGCCCTTGCCCTCTTTCGCGAGAGAGGAGAGGCGGCGCGCCTTGTCGGTGGGGGAGTCGATCTCGTCCTCCACTCCGCCGATGGGATCGAGTCCCTGATCGACCTCACCGGCCTTCCCCTTGCCTACGTCGAGGAACGGGGAGGGACGATCGCGATCGGCGCCACGACCACGCTGCGCGACCTTCTCGAGAGTCCCCTTTTGGTCGACTACCTCGGCGGGGTGATCCCGAGGATGCTCGTGAAGGTCGCCTCGCCGCTCTTGCGGAATCTCGCGACAGTCGGAGGGGCTCTCGCAAGCGCGAACCCCTGGTCGGACGTCGTCCCTCTCTTCCTCGCCCTCGGCGCCGAGGTCCGGCTCTTCGACGGGGCGGCGCGGACGATCCCCCTCGAGGAGCTTTACCCCCTCCGGCCGCGCTTCTCTTTGGCGATCCTCGCCGAGGTCCTCCTCCCTCCCCCCGGCCCTGGAACGGGAGCCTCCTTCTGGAAGTTCAGCCGCACCGGGTTCGATGTCGCCCTCTTGAACTGCGCCGCGTTCGTCGAGGTCCGGAGCGGACGTTGCGCACAGGCGCGCCTCGTCGCAGGAGGGACCCCGCGCCTCGGCGCCCGCCTCCCTGAAGCGGAAGCGGCCCTCGTGGGCGCGGAGCTCGATGCTGGCTCGATCGAACGAGCAGCACGGGCCGCGGCCGAGTCGGCCGACGTGCGCGACGATCGCCGGGCGAGCGGTACCTACCGTCGGGATCTCGTAGCGGTCGGGATCCGGCGCTCGCTCGAGGAGGTTCGCGACCATCTCGCGGGAGGGGCGCGATGAAGATCTCCCTCACCGTGAACCGCGCGCGCCGCGAGGTCGAGATCGACCCGGGGGAGATGCTCCTCGAGCTTCTGCGGCGCGAGGGCTACAAGGGGGTCAAGAAGGGGTGCGGCTCCGGTGACTGCGGGGCGTGCGCGGTCCTCCTCGACGGCCGCGCGGTCAACTCCTGTCTCGTCCTCGCGGCGAAGGCGGACGGCCGAGAGGTCCTGACGATCGAGGGCCTGAGCGAGGGTGGCGCGCTCCACCCGCTCCAGGAGGCCCTCCTCGATGAGGGCGCGGTCCAGTGCGGCTACTGCACCCCCGGGATGACGATCGCCGCGTTCGACCTCCTCCTCCACCGCCCGGAGCCGAGCGAGGAGGAGATCCGCGAGGGGATCTCGGGGAACCTCTGCCGCTGCACCGGTTACGTGAAGCAGGTCCGGGCGATCCAGGTCGCGGCGGCAAGGATGAAGGAAGCCGGCGATGGTTGAGGAGCGGCGGACGACCTATTCGGTCGTCGGGAAGAGCGAGCGGAAGGTGGACGGGGTCGCCCTCGTCACGGGAAAGCCCAAGTTCGTGGCCGACCTCGACCTTGCGAGGACGCTCCGCGTGAAGATCCTCCACAGTCCCTACGCCCACGCGCGGATCCTCGAGATCGACACCTCCCAGGCGGAGGACCTCCCCGGCGTCGCCTGCGTCCTCACCCATCGGAACACCCCGGCCACCCGCTACACGACCGCCGGCCAGGGCTACCCGGAGCCCTCCCCCTACGACGCGCGCATGTTCGACACCAAGGTCCGCTTCGTCGGGGATCGGGTCGCCGCGGTCGCCGCGGAGACGGAGGAGATCGCGCTCGAGGCCCTGAAGAGGATCAAGGTCCAGTACGAGGAGCTACCCGCGCTCTTTTCGATCGACGCCGCCCTCGCCCCGGCCGCCGCGGTGATCCACGACGAGGCGGATTCGGCCGGGATCTACGACGCCGCGGCGAACACGGCGGCCGACGTGGACATCGACGTGGGGGACGTGGCGCGCGGGTTCGCCGAGTCGGACGTGATCGTGGAGACCGTCTGCGAGACGCACTACGTCCAGCACGCCCCGATCGAGCCGCACGTCGTCCTCACGTACCTTGACGAGGACGGCCGGCTCGTCATTCGCTCGAGCACTCAGGTCCCGTTCCACGTCCGGCGCATCGTCTCCCGAGTCCTCGACCTTCCCCTCCACCGGATCCGCGTGATCAAGCCGCGGATCGGCGGAGGGTTCGGGGTGAAACAGGAAGTCCTCCTCGAGGACCTCGCAGGCCTCGTGACCCTGCGGACCGGCCGGCCGGCTCTCCTTGTCCTCTCGCGCGAGGAGGAGTTCGTCTCCTCGCGCACCCGCCATCCGATGCGGATCCGCGTCAAGCTCGGCGCGCGGGCGGACGGGACCCTGCACGCGATCGAGATGGAGGTCCTCTCAAACACCGGCGCCTACGGGACGCACAGTCTGACGGTCTTGTCGAACGTCGGATCGAAGTCGCTCCCCATCTACAACAAGGCGAAGAACGTCCACTTCTTCGGGAAAGCGGCCTACACGAACCTCCCTGTCGCCGGTGCCTACCGCGGCTACGGGGCGACGCAGGGCTACTTCGCCCTGGAGACGGCGATGGACGAGCTCGCCGCGGGGCTCCGTCTCGATCCGGTCGAGCTTCGCCGCCGCAACCACATCCGCACTGGCGAATCCTCCCCGATCTTCGAGAAGCTGGGGGAGGGACGAGCGGGGGTGGCGCAGACGATCAAGAGCTGCGGCCTCGAGCGGACGATCGAGATCGGGAAGGAGCGGATCGGGTGGAGCGAGAAGCGCGGGAAGCGCGTTCGTGAGGGACCGCGGGTGCGCGGGGTCGGGATGTCGATCCACATGCAGGGCTCGGGAATCGCCCAGGTCGACATGGCGGCGGCGACGATCAAGATGAACGAGAACGGCTCGTTCAACCTCCTTGTTGGCGCGACCGACCTGGGGACCGGCTCGGACACGATCCTCGGCCAGATCGCGGCCGAGGTCCTTGGAGTCCCCCTCGCCAAGGTGATCGTCACCTCCTCGGACACGGACACCACGCCGTTCGACACAGGGGCCTACGCCTCCTCCACGACCTACGTCTCCGGCAAGGCGGTGGAACGAGCGGCGAACGCGGTGCGAAAGCAGATTCTCGCGGTCGCAGCCGGGATGCTCTCAAGCGACGCAGGGAACCTCGACGAGGATCGCCTCGCCCTGAAGGACGAGCGGGCCGTCGGGCCTGGCGGCCGGAGCGTGCTCCTGTCCGAGGTCTGCCAGCGGGCGATGTACCAGGCCGGCCAGTTCCAGATCGCCGCCACGGCCTCGTTCGTCCCCGACGAGTCGCCTCCGCCGTTCCTCGCGAGCTACGCCGAGGTCGAGGTCGACACCGAGACCGGCCTCGTTTTGGTCGTGAAGTACGTCGCGGCCGTCGACTGCGGGGTCGCGATCAATCCGAAGATGGCCGAGGGACAGGTCGAGGGCTCGATCGCAAACGGGATCGGCTACGCCCTCACCGAGGAGATGCTCTTCAGCTCGAAGGGGCGCGTGAGGAACCCGACCCTCTTCGACTACAAGATCCCCGGCGCGCTCGACGTCCCGCCGATCGAGGTCATCCTCGTCCCCTCCTACGAGCCGACCGGCCCTCTCGGCGCGAAATCGGTCGGGGAGATCGCGATCAACGCCCCGATCCCGACGATCGCGAACGCGATCTACGATGCGGTCGGGATCCGGCTCACCCGGACCCCGTTCACGCCGGAGCGGGTCCTCGCCGCGTTGCGCGGGAACCCCTCCGCGCGATAGGGATCTCGCCCGCAAGGGAAGGTTGTGCCTCAGCGTTTCTTTTGGGGCTTCGTTTTCCTCGGGCTCCCCAGGAGGATCGCCCCGGCGAGGAGGAGGAGGCCGACCATGATGAGAAGCGCGGCGACGGAGGGAGGCGGGGTCTTGACCACGAACCCGATCACGAGGCCGACGAGCGCCGCGCCGGCCCCGAGGAGAAAGGTATAGAGCCACAGCCTCTTCCCGGTCATCGCGGTGGAAGTCTACTCCCTCCCTTCCTTTTCGACAAACAGGGGGACGTGCCGGAAGCGTTGGACGTCGACGAGCCCCCGGTCGGTCAACTTGAGGCGCGGGATGACCGGGAGGGCGAGGAAGGAGAGGGTCATGAACGGGTCGGGGAGGTCGCACCCGAGCCCCTGTGCGGCGCGGTGAAGCTCGCGGCCCGCCGCGGCCACCTCGGCGAGCGGCCGATCGGACATGAGCCCGGCGATGGGGAGAGGGAGAGCGGCGAGGACCTTCCCTCGCTCGACCACGACCAGGCCTCCGCCCATCTCCGCAAGGGCGACGAGGCAGGCGCGAAGGTCTTCGTCGCTCGTCCCGACGAGGATCGCGTTGTGCGAGTCGTGGGCCACGGTCGAGCCCAGGGCTCCTCGTCTGAGCCGGAAGCCGCGCACAAGGCCCAAGCCGACCTGCCCCGTGCCGCGGTGCCGCTCCACAACCGCGATCTTGAGGAGGTCGTTCGCCGGATCGGCGACGACCTCCCCGCCCCGGATCGTGGGAATAAGGATGAGTTCTTCGGTCACGACCTGCGACGGGACGACCCCGATCGCCCGGACGGGGCCGGGCCGAGCGGGGATGCGTAGCGAGACGCGATCCGGATCCACCTGGACTGCGTTCTTCTTGGGAGGGGAGACGGAGGGCGGAAAGGGCGCGATCGAGCGGCCCCCCTCGGCGACGAGCTGACCGTCCGCGTACACCTTGGCAACCTCGACGGAGGGAAGGTCAGAGAGGACGCAGAGATCGGCCTGGTAGCTGGGCGCGATTGCGCCGAGGTCGGGGAGGCCGTACGCCCGCGCGGTGTGGATCGTCGCCGTGGCGAGGGCGACCTCGGAGGGAACCCCGCCGGCGATCGCCTTCCTGACGAGATCGTCCATGTGTCCCTCCGCGAGGAGGGTCTCCGGGTGGCGGTCGTCGGTCGCGAAGTGAACGAACGGGCTCGAGGCGGCCGTGAGGAGGGGAAGGAGCGAAGCGAGGTTCCGCGCGGTCGTCCCTTCACGGATGAGGACGTGCATCCCCGCTTGTAGCTTCTCCTTGGCCTCAACGAGGCTCGTGCACTCGTGGTCGCTCCTCGGGCCGGCGAGGAGGTAGGCCCAGAGAGCCGGCCCGGAGAGGCCGGGTGCGTGGCCGTCGATCGGTCGGCCGCGGGCAAGGGCGAGCTTCTCCCAGAGCGCGGGGTCCCCCTCTAGGACGCCGGGAACGTTCATCACCTCCCCCAGGCCGATGACCCGCTCCCAGGAGAGGACCTCCGCGACCTCTCGGGCCGAGAGCTCCGCCCCGGCCGTCTCGAGGGGTGTCGCCGGGACACAGGAGGGGGCCATGAGGAAGACGCGCAAGGGAAGTCCCTCGCTTGCGTCGAGGAGGTAGCGGACCCCCGCGAGTCCGAGGACGTTTGCGATCTCGTGCGGGTCGGCGATCACGGCTGTCGTCCCGTGCGGGAGGACGGCTCGGGCGAACTCAGGAGGGGCAAGCTGCGAACTCTCGATGTGCACGTGGGCGTCGATGAACCCGGGGACGAGCCACGCGCCGTCCAGGTCGACCACGCGCTCGGCCTCGCTCGCGCCAAAGCCGACGACGGTCCCCTCCGCCACGGCGACGTCCCCGCGGAAGAAGCTTCCGGAGAAGGCGTCGAAGACGCGAGCGTTGCGAAGGAGGAGGTCAGCCGGCGCCTTGCCCCGCGTGACCGCCACCCACCGCTTTCCCCTGCTCATCGAGGGGCAGGATAGCGGCGCCTTCCTTGGCGGTCAAACTGGGCGGCATCCTTCCCTCTCGCGTAAGATGAGGGCCGGAGGTGGATATGAAACGACGTTTTGCTCTTACAGGAAGCGCGGTCGCGATCGTCGCGATCGGCATCGCCGTGGTCCTCCTGTGGCCGGCCGGGGACCCGCTCGCCGGCGTGGAGACGGTGGCGGTCCAGGGCCCCAACTGGGGCGACTCCCCCCAGCGAGGGGTGATCGAAGGCCCGTTCCTGCGGGGTCTCGAGGTCACCCTCGGCGACAAGCGCATCACGATCGTGGGGCGCGTGGACGAGGCCGACGCGATCCTCGCCATCAAGGAGGTCAAGCTGGGGCGGATCGAGGTCCTGATCCAAGGAGGCGAGATCCGCGGCCGGGCGAGCGCGACCTGCACCCTGACCGACCTTCGCACGGGCGAGGAGCACGTCATGGACTTCTACCTCACTTTAGAGAAGGGCTCCGTCGAGGCGAGGCTCGTCGCGCGGAGGTTCTGGCAGGTCTGGAAGTGAAGGAAAGAACCCTTCCCGGGGAAGCGAAGGGCGTTTAGATCTTCCGCTCGATCGTGACGTTCCCGATTCCGCCGCGGATCTCGAGGTCGACGCGGCTCTCGTTTGTCTCGTAGTCAGGCGAGGTGTAGACGTGATCTTCTCGAGCGTAGTCGCTCGGGGTGTCGACCGCGCCGAAGCCGCCCCTCACCTCGATCCGCACCCCGAGGCCCGCGGGGACCGTCACGCGGACCTTCCCCACGCCTCCACTGATCCGGCCGCTTGAGCGGCCGTGGGCGGGGAGGAGGATGTGCGCGTTGCCGACGCCACCCTGGAGCTCAAAGTCCGTCAAGCGGAGTCCTCCAAGATCGAGGTCCGCCTCCCCCACGCCGGTCGCGATCTTGAGGGATAGGGGAACAGTGGGGTTGAGTCGAAGCGTCCACACGCGATCGCGCGCGCGTCCCGTGAAGTGGGATTGCGTCTTGAGTGTAAACCGCGCCGTCCCGCCGGAGGAAGAGAAGCTCCGCCGGAGGTCCTCGTTCTTGACGACGGCGATCCGTCCCTCGACGAGCGCGGCCGGATCGGAGGAGGCGCCAACCTCGAGCCTCCCTGCGCCGAACGCAAGCTCGACCTCGGCGCGCGACGCTCCCTCGAGGGACTGGCTGATCGGTTCCTCGACGAGCGGTCCCTGCCAGGGTCCTCCAAAGTAGAAGACGGAGACTGCGATCCCGGCGAGGACGACCGCAACGATGAGGAACGTGACGAGCCCGCCGAGGACCCCGCGGCCGAGGAGGAGGTCGAGGCCAAGGGCGACGAGGAGGAGCGGCCAGAGACGAACGAGGTTCCCAAAGGCCTCCCAGTCCACGACGCCGAGGTTCGAGAGGAGGAAGACGATCCCCAGGCCGATGAGGACGAGGGGAAGGAAGACGCTCCCGTGTCGAACCCTATTGGGCATGTCCATCTCCCCGGAGGTGACGGAAGAAGAGCCACGCCCCTCCGGCGACGAGGGCGAGCGGCCACAGGCGGACGACGTCGCGCCACACCTCCCAACTGAGAACCTGGAAGTTGTTCAAGATGAGGACAACTCCCAGAGCGGCCACTAGAACGGAAAAGAGGAGGCTTCCCCACTTCAGTCGGCCGCGCATCTTAGGACCTCCTTGCGGTGCGCACGAGGAGCCAAAGCCCCACGACGACGAGGGCGATCGCCCACACGATCCCGATCCAGCGCCTCCAAAGGAGGCCAAGGTTCACGAGGAGGAAGATCACTCCGATGGCGACGAGGACGACGCCGAGGACCGCCCGCGCGCTCGATCGGTGAACGGCCGTGCGCACCTCCTCCCCCATCGCGCGAGCCCTCTCCGCGATCTCCTCTGCTCCGGCGCGGACGGTCGCCTGTGGGGGCGCCTCCTCGCCCTCCCGCGGCACGATCAGCCACAACGCAAGGTAGATGAGGACGCCGAGGCAGGGCGGCACGATGGCAAGGAGAACGAAGACGACCCGCACGAGGCTTGAATCGATGTGGAAGTAGTCTCCCAATCCGCCGCAGACTCCCGCGAGCATGGCGTCCGTCCGACTGCGGTAGAGCCTCGCTTTCACGTCGTCTCCCTCCTCTGGGCGATCCGGGCGCCCCGCTCTAGTCTAACACGAACGGGGCTCAGCGGCATGGGCTCAGTCGTCGGGCCTTCGCCGTGGATCAGTCCAGGGTGAGGGTGGTCGTGGCGCGGGCCGTGTGCTTGGAGTTCAAGTCGTCCGAGGTCGCGTGGTAGGCGACGATCACGCGGTAGCTTTTCCCTCGCTCGAGCAATGTATCCGCCGGATCGGGGCTCGCAAGGGGAATGGAGAACTCGATCGTCGTTTTTCCGCCCGCTTCCTTTCCCGCCGCCTTGAGGATCTCCTGGCTCCCGTCGGGGGAGTGGCTGATGGGGCTCGTGCCGAACTGGTCCTCGATCACGAGCTTTCCAGCCACGACGGCGCCCAAGATGATGTTCGCGCCCTGCATCTTGTCCTCGGGGTCGAACCCGATCGCCACCCAGCCCGTCCCTGGGCTCACGAGGCCAACGTAGAGGGTCTCTGCGTCGTTCTGCCAGCGGATCTCGATCCCCGTGTCCGGCTCGGTGAGGTGGTGGCGGTACTCGGGCGCGGCGATCATCCCGTCGACCTCGACCGGCCGAGCGGCCCCACTCGGCGGCGGGGAGAGGAATCCAACGACGGCGATCGCGAGGACCGCCGCCACGGCGACGAGGAAGAGGGTCTTTAGGTCCATCGACATCGCCTCGCATCTTCATTCATGATATCGCCTCCGGCCGCGCCTGAGAAACCGATCGAGCAAGCGAGGCGATCCCGGCCTCTCGCCCTGGCAGCAGACGAGCTACTTCCCGCAGGAGGAGCACTTGACCGTCCTCGGTTCGCGGTGCTTTTCCTCGGGCACAATCTGGAAGGCCACGAACTGGTTCTTTTGCTCGGCGCTGAAGTTATTGTCGCTCGCCAAGAGGACGCTCCAGCGGCCGCTTGGAAGCTTGGGTCCGAGCGTGATCGACTCGAGGTTGTCCGGCTTGAGCGCGATCGGGGAGACGCCTGGGAGGGCGGAGAGCCGCGCGAGGAGCACCTTTGAGACCGCGCGACCGGCGTAGGGGAAGGGGAGGGCCACGGCGTCCTTCACGTCGTCTGAGCCGGCGAGCTTCACCCCGAAGATCGTGACGTCGTTCCCCACTCCGGTCGCGAAGGCGCGCTCGACGACGAGGAGGTCGTAGTCAGGCCATACGTGCTTCACGTAGAGGAGGGCCGAGACGCCGTTATCGGCGTACGTGTCCACAGGGGAGGTGAAGATTGGCTCAGTGACGTAGGCGTACTCCCTCCGTAGGCTTGGGGTCTGGGTTTGGAGGTCGTACTCGAGGATGCGCACGGTCGTGCCGTGCTCCACGGTCGAAATCGGGCCATCTTGCTCCAGGGCCTGCTCGGTCGCGACGTACAGGGTGTCGCCCGCGGGGGTGAGGGCCATCCCCTCGAAGGCGAGGTTCGTCCTCACCCCACGGCCCTCCGCGGGGAGGAACGCCTCTGGGAGCGGGATCTCGCGCAAAAGGACGCCGTCCGGGGCGAACTCGCGGATCCACGGCCGATTCTCGAGGTCGCGCTCGGAGGAGACGATCAGGTTCCCGTCCGGGGTGAG
Organism: uncultured Thermotogae bacterium; assembly: GCA_964355545.1. Lineage (GTDB taxonomy): Bacteria > Bipolaricaulota > Bipolaricaulia > UBA7950 > UBA9294 > JAPLGE01. Next base: position 23,306 of record CAYHEK010000016.1, read on the forward strand.
GACGACCTCCTCCGCGTCGATCGCCTTCGGAGCGTACGGCTGCACCCCCGGTGTGCGCGGGTCGCTGTCGAGGAAGGCCACGCCGAGGACCTGGACGTCGTGGACCCCGCGCGGGTCAACGGTCATCTTCAGGGTGTACAGCCTCCCCGGCGTTCCGGTCTCGCCCCGGTCGTCGCTCACGGCGTAGGTGACGCCCGTTGCCGGGTCGTAGGTGAGCCCAGAGATCCCACCGACCGGCATGGTGCCGAAGGTCCATTCTCCGGTCGGGATGCTCGTCGAGCCAAGGTACCGCAGGGGCCCGGCGGACGGCGGGAGGAGCCCAGTCAACGCCAGCGCGACCACGACCGCAACAGCGAATACCTGCCACATCGTTTCC